>JAIRTQ010000072.1 GCA_031254835.1 Puniceicoccales bacterium
TCCCCTTCCCGTCGCAGAAGCCCATCAGTAGGACGCCCCGCTCCGGGTAGGCATTGAGTTCTGCGGCGACGGACTTCAGGGACTGCCGGTCCCCGTCAGACATCTTTGCGCCATCAAAATCGAAGTACACCCGACCGACCAAATCCTTCCGGCCGTAATAGCAGCACTGGGAGCGAAAGCGTGGGGAATCGGAGCACTCGTTGCAGGGTATCGTCTCTTCGGGAGACGGACCAATGGAACCGGTTTGGCAGCCCGCCAAAAAAATGGTGCCCAGGAACAGCGCGTGAAATTTTCCGACCATGACGGGCAATCTAATAGAGATCCCAGGCCTGTCAACGGGGGAAATGTGCCCTCACCCTAATAGGATTCTTTTTCCTTGGGACGACGAAAGCTATGGCGCCTTTACAATCTTTCCGGCCTTGAGCGCTTTCACGGAGACCCAAATGCGACGTACCTCGCCGCTGGGCATGAGAGCCCGAACCCGCTGCACGTTGGGACGGAAGCGGCGGGTGGTCACCTTCACGACGTGGGTCCCGATGCCGCCGCTTTTGATGGATTGCCCCTTGCGGGTGATGGAAGATCCTCTGATGGGCCGCTTTCCAGTAATGGCACAAATTCTAGACATAACGACGGACTCCCCTAGGTAGGCTGTGCGGAAGAACCGCGTGCGGTCCAGGCAACGGTTCCTCCATGGCTAGTCAAGGGCAATCGTGAAAATTTTGGCATTGGAAAGTTCCTGCGACGACACGGCCGTGGCGTTCTGGGACAGCGGACTGGGGTTTTTGTTTGAAGAAATTTCTTCCCAAATCTTTTGCCATAGGCCCTTCGGCGGAGTAGTGCCGGAAGTGGCCGCCCGCGAGCACCTGGAGCGGTTTCCAAAATTGCTGAGGCGCTGGCGGGAAGCCTGCCCGGAGGAGCCGGACGCCATCGCCGTCACCGTCGGGCCCGGCCTCGCCGGCGGCCTCGCCATGGGCTTCGCCGCCGCCCGATCGCTTGGGATCCTGCTCGGTCGCGAAGTCTTTGGCGTGAATCACCTGCATGGGCACATGCTCTCCACCTTTCTCTCTCTGGGCCCCTGTCCCTGCGCCGCGGACCTGGAACCGCTGCTCCCCCACCTGGGCCTCCTCGTGTCCGGCGGCAACAGCATGCTCCTTTCCATCGGCTCGGACCTGTCGCTGAACCTCCTCGCAAAAACCGTGGACGATGCGGCCGGGGAAGCGCTGGACAAGGGGGCAAAGATGCTGGGCCTGCCCTATCCGGGCGGCGTAGAAATCGAGCGGCTGGCCAGGGACGGCGACCGGCACGCGTTTCCTTTCCCGCGGGCCTTCCCGCCATTCACAATGAAATTCAGCTTTTCTGGCCTAAAGACCTCCCTCCGCTATCGGCTCGCAAAAATGTCCCCGGAAGAAATTCAAAAGCGGCTGGCGGACCTCTGCGCCAGCTACCAATGGGCCGTCGTTGAAGCTCTTGTGGGCAAAGTTGGCCGCGGCCTGCGCCTATTTCCGGCCAAAAGTTTGGGCCTTTCCGGCGGAGTTTCGCAGAACTCACTCCTGCGCGAGGAGATGGCCCGTCTAGCAGAGAAAAACGGCCTGCCGCTCCTCGCGGCACCAAAGCGCTACTGCGGCGATAACGCCTCCATGATCGCCTTCGCCGCCTCCTTTCCTCAGTTCCGCCAACCGTACCCGCAGAACATTTTCCCTAAAATGCCCCTCACGAACCCGGCGCTCTACCCCTGAGCTCATCCTTTAAGGAAATCGTTGACGGCGGCGACGAAGTCCCTCCGATCTTGCTCCGTAACATCCCTGTCTTCCTTCGGGAATTTGCGCCAGGCACCAAAGATAATCTTTCTGCGAAAATCCATGCGCACCTCGTCTATCTTTTTAACCGCATCATTCCATTCATCCTTCGTCGGCGGAGTACCTTCAAATTCAAGAGATTCGGAGCTGCAATATTGCCCACCCACACCCACAAGGTCACCAAGCTCCCTGAGGCAATTGTTGGCATCGCGGTAGATGGTCATTTCTAGCGACGGAAAGAGTGTATGACTGGGAGTATTCACTTCTTCCGGAAGAGCGATTGGAAGACTTCCTATGCGGCGAAAACAATACTCACTTGTTGTAGTGTTATCACCGTAGAGGAGATCCTTAAATTTCTTGTTGCGGATTTTTAGTCGTTTGAATATGGATCGCATCTTAGTGGCAAAAATTTCATCCGTAAACGCAGAAGGGCAGACGTCTCTGCTGGTGAATTTTTCCGGCAGCCCTAGTGCCATCCCGGGAAATACTATCGTCCCCTCCGGTGGTAATTCTCCAGCATTTGCGGCCAATATGGAAGAGAAAATGCTGGATAGCAGCGGATTGTCTGGAATCACCTTCGCAGAACCATCCCACGTTTTAATGAAATTCATTCTTCTAGCTCTTTTGTGAAGCCATAGACCAAGCGTTACCGCCGTAAGTAAAAACCCGCTTATCAGAGAAAGTGTGCAAAAAAGGGCTATAGCCCAAGGCCTTGCCCTAAGATTTTCGCGACGTGTTTCGCTGTTTTTTAGGACTGTGGTTCGCGTCACCTGGTCGTCGGTGAATTTTTTTACTGCAGCATCGTAGTAGCACTTTCCGCCGAAAACTAGCACATCCCACGGAGGGGTTCCCATTGGCCAGAAATAGCACGGCGGCGAATTAAAGTAAAGTAAAGAAATATTCGGCAAGCCCTCTATGCGGGACGGTCACCATAGGCCCCTGTGGAGCGATATTTCGCATAGCGGCTGGAAAGGAAATTTTTATCCCGTCGAATTTCCTCCAAATGCCGCAATAGGGCATCTTTTAGCGACGCAGCAGCTCCGTCATAGTCCAAGTGAGCTCCACCGATCGGCTCCGGAATTAGCTCATCGGCGATCCCGAATGCAATGAGTTTTTTCGCCCCCAATCGAAGGGCCTCCGCCGCCTGCATGGCCCTGGAGCGGTCTTTCCAGAGAATGGCGGCGCAGCCCTCCGGTGAGATGACGGAATAGTAGGCATTTTCCAGCACGAGCAGCCGGTCCACCACGCCGATGGCCAGCGCTCCGCCGGAACCGCCCTCGCCGATCACAACTCCTACCGTTGGAATCTTTAACGCACTCATTTCCCGCAAATTAACGGCGATGGCCTCCCCCATGTGCCGCTCTTCCGAACCGATGCCCGGGTAGGCGCCGGCGCTGTCGATGAAGCTGATCAGGGGAAGGGCAAATTTTTCCGCCAACTTCATAGCCCGGAGCGCCTTGCGGTATCCTTCGGGCTGTGGACAGCCAAAATTGCGCCGAATGTTCTCCTTCACATTGCGGCCTTTCTGCTGGCCCAGCACCATAACCGGCGAACCATCCAGCAGGGCCGGTCCGCAGACCATGGCCGCATCGTCGCCAAAACGTCGATCGCCATGAATTTCTTGGAAGTTGCTGAAAATTCGGCCGATGTAATCGAGGGCGTAGGGCCGCTGCGGGTGACGGGCCAGTCGAATGCGGTCCCAAATCCCCAGATTCCGATAGATTTCTTGCCGCAGGACGGCGATTTTGGATTCGATGGCGGCAACCTCTTCGGCCACGTCCACATGCGACCCTTCGGACTTGCGCCGCAGCTCAACGAGCTGTTCTTCGAGCGAGCGGAGAGGCAATTCCGCATCCAGTTCACCGGCCATCACGGTGCGCCAGGCTCCCCATTTCCTCCGCCGAGACAACCAAAATACGAGTCCCCTCCATCGAGGGTCCCGGCCCATGCCGAATTACGATCATTTTGCCGTTTTTTGACAGCCGCCTTCTCGGCCTAACTGTCTCTGCACGGACAGGCGCGGACGTCTGCGCTAAAGCGGCCTATGCCACGTTGCACTGGCCATTTAGTGCGGGAGCGGCTTTCTTGACAGTATCAACCTTCGGCGTCTTTAGCGCCTTGTGTGAACCGGCAGATGCCACATCGGTCTTCTTCGGCAATTCACTGTCTACACCTTCTTCCAGCGGAGGGCTCATATGCCAATTTTCTATCAGAAGTGCATTGTAGGCAACATTTGAATCGTGTGGCAGTGGCCCCGTAATTGCGTAGAGCCTACCGCCTAAAACGACCGCCGTAGCAAAAAAAACAAACTTGCTCACGCCATTTTCCGTAAACGGATACGGCAGACATATCTTCGCCAGCGTCTCGTCGGAAATTTCCACTTTCTTTCGAGCTTTAAAGCATTCAATGGAATCCTTACTAAGAAAAGGCATAAAATTTCCACTAAACACCAAACTACAAACGATCGTAGTCCAGCCAGAAAGGTCTTCGGAAAGCGACAGGCGTGTCGCTATGGAGGCGATGTTAAACGGTCCCTCCGCCGCGTCGGCCCCTCTGCGCTGCACCCATAGATGCGTACAGTCATCCAGGCTGGCTAAAATAAAGTCATTTCCTACGTTAGCTATCGGTAACATTATATTCATCGCTATTTGCACCTCTTTTTTAGAGGGGTTGATTGGCTTTTTTTGTGTCAAGACTTAAATTTCAAAAAAGTACGCAGCAAGATCCCATAAAAACGATCTCAAATACGGCTCTTCACCGCCAGTGCGATGAGCCCACGCTTCGAAATCTTCATCTGTAAGGTCAACTATGCTTCCATCCACTTTTCGGGCGCACATTACTAATTCACTTCCGCACCAACGAACGCCGATTCCCATGTAACCTTCCCAGTTCGGATCAATAAACAGTATGGGCTGTCCTGGATTTCTCTGCGCCCATTCCATAATTTCGGCAATGCCTGATTCTATGGTGTTCGTTTTCCTTATTGCTTCAATCGCCTCCGGAACAGCGAACGACAGCATTGGACACAGCGTGTACCCGTGCCGGTCGCCAGAGACGAGGACTTTCACCTTATCAGTAGCAGCACTATCTGCCATAATAGAGAGGAAGAAATTCAATGCTTTCACAACATTGCAGCGGTTTATTTCGCACAGTTTTTTTGCGAATCGGGAAGGTTGCATCGATCGCAGTACGTCGAAAATCGTGCCACCAGATATTCCGCCGGTCACTGCACCGCGGATAATTTGGATTGTTTCATCGCGTCCCTTGGCCGTGGAGGCAAACATTCTCTTGATTTGACCTTCAATGTCATCAAAGTCTGCCGGCCTTCCATCCAGAAAAAAACATATGACATAGGCGCCAAATCTTTCTATGGCGGAAATTCTAGAGCTTCCAATTCTTACTTTGGCGTCAAAATGTGCTTCCACGCCAAATTGCGGAAACCTATGCTCGTTGGCATAAAGATTGAGCTTGGTCGCGATTAGAAAAAGCTGGTTTATATACTTATTATATCCGCCGAGTTGTTGGCCGTCTGCGATGGTAGCAATGAGCGCCCGTTGAAGAAAAACATGCGGTTCGGCATCGGCGGAAAGAGATCCGCGAGTGCTTATCGCCACTTGCACTCTGTTGTGCTGTGATTCGGGGTCATCTGGACTGCTACGCGCAAAAAGCGTGACGTAGTCATAGAGAAACATTTCTCGCAGCATGGCCAGAAATATTTCCGGACGATCGTTTTGGATGGCATTAAGTACCGACACCATGGCGCAGGAGCCGGTCAAATGCTCTTGACGCACTTCCAGTAAAAGCGCTTTTAATGCCATGCGCATTATGCCTGGCGGAGGCAAAGTAGCACTTCCACTCAAAACGGTGCGCATTTTCGGCGTAACGGCTCTAGCTGCCTCTCCAATTTCGTATAACATGCTTTGCATTGAGCCATCTTTCAGGAAACTGCACAGCCGACAAAAGAAGAGACAGGACTGTCCGGAATCCGGCGCCTCCACGCAAAAATGCAAGACAATGCGCAGCATAGCTTCCTCAATTTTTGCGCCATTTATGCCGCCAGAATCGGTAACGAACTCGTCTACTATAGCCGCCTCCGAATGTGGCGCATGATGAAGCATGGTGTTGGCGAAAACCCACATAAGTTTCGATGAATCACTCTTATCGAACAGTGGCGTCGCAAAACGATCAATAGCCGCTCTTAGCGCTATGGCATTTGGAAATTCTTGAAGTTTACTTCTTATCAATATTTTAACTGAGGCGACGCAAAGATCGTAGATTTCATGCCCATTCGACCCGTCAATGGCAGCCATGAATATATCCATTTTTTCGGCAGGACTCAAAGATACGGGAATAAGGTCGTCTATTTTACTTTCAAAAAACACTCTGCCGGTCCTCTTCCATTCCTCGTCGGACAAAAACATCGCACAAATGGCAGCCAGAAGAGTGGCACCATTCAGGCTACAAGACCCCATTCGCTCGCTCGGCAGGAGCATTCTAAGGCGTTCTATCACAAACGCCGGCGAAGAAACCGAAGGAAGAGTCCAGGTGAAAGCTTGATGAGATACTGGCGATATCACGCACTATTATTTTACAAGATAAATGAAAAATGTCAATTGTATCTGCCGTCGATTCGGCGGCGGCCCATGTCGATCTTCATTGGCAGATTTCGCCGGCCGGCCAGAAAGTCCTCTGTGATTCTTCCGAACCACGTCGGCCGCTGTTGGGCTCGCGCCCTGTTTTGCACCTTTCCGGTAGTTTTGGGAATTCTCCTGCTGGAACGGATCCAGCACGAGCTGCCGGAGCTGCTCCGCAGTGCCGTCGGGCTGCGGCCCATCGCCATCTACTTTTTCCTGCTGCTGCCGTCTCTGATTCCGCTGGCCTTGCCGGTTTCTTTTTTTGTGGGAACGCTCCTGGCGCTCGGCCGGCTGCGGAAGGACGGAGAAATTATTGCCATGCGTTGCGGCGGCATGTCCCTCCTCTCGATGACGCGTTTTCTCTGGCTCGGAGGATTCGGTGGAGCGCTTCTCCTACAGCTGCTCACTTTCACGCTCCTCCCGACGGCTGAGGGTAGGCTGCAGGACTTTACAAAGGCGCTGAAGACCCAAAGGCCGGACCTGCGCCGGGGCGAGCGACAGCTGCGAAATGTCGCCTACGACGGCCGGGACACGGGCCGGCTCTGGCTCATCGGCGAACTGGACTTGGAAACGGACGAAGCCCGCCGCATCGACATCTACGCCTACGGAAAGAATGCTGCGGAGAGAGGAATCCACGCCTCCGGCGGCCGCTATCGGGCGGGCTGCTGGCTGCTGGACGACGTTCGCGGGCCGACCGACGGGACAAGCTTCCAAGATCTTCGGGAATCGCCGGAGATCATGGCCATCTGCCAGAGGCGAATTCGATCCATTTCTCCACAAAAACTGGCGCTTATTTTGGAGCACATTCCCCGACGAGATCCCACAAGGGCCGCCTACGCCAGCCGCTACCACATGGCCATATCCGGCTGTTGGAGCTGCCTTATCGCCCTATTTTGCGCCATTCCCTTTGCGGTCGCCGACCCGCGGGTCGGGCCGCTGGCCAACGCCGCCAAGGCGGTCACCGCTTTGCTACTGTTCTATTTTCTCGTCAGCTGCTGCCAGGCGCTGGGCGCCGGCGGCAGCCTGCCGCCGGTCCTGGCCGCCTGGCTCCCTAACGGGCTGTTCCTTCTCTGGGGGCTCTTTTCAATGGCTCGGGCCCGCTGACGCTCACAGGGGCAATTTGAGCTCAACCCCATCCATCAAAAATCGGCGCAGCAGCGGAAAAATGGTGCCGTAGTCGTCTTCCAGCACGTAGCGGCCTCCGTAGGGAAATCGATGTATTTTTAACTCTTCCAGGTACTCCTCCCAGCAGTCCAGGATCTCTTCGGGAAAGGCGAAATCTTTCGTTCCCCAGAAGGCGATGCTCTTTTTCCGGCAAAGAATCCCCATTTTTTCCGTCACCTCTTCGAGCCAGCGACCGATGCCATTTTTCGGGGTCCTGGGAAGATTTTCGAAAAATAGCCGCGTGGGCGTGCGGGAGGCCCAGCTGCGGTAGGGGTAACGGTAGCCGGCCCGGACGCGACCGCTCACGGCGGCGCTGAGTGCGGCCTGCCGTACGGGCAAATTGAGGAAATTGACGGTCACCTTCCCCCAACTTCCTGCGCGGAAGAATGAATGGGACATGGGCATCCGGTAGTTCGGGAAGCAATTTCCGTTGAGAATGACGATGCGCCGGACCCGCTCCGGCCAGCGGGTCGCCATCGCCATGGCCGGCACGGCACCCCAGCCGTGCAACACCAAATTAAATTTGCCCACGTTCAACTTTTGCAGGAAGGCCAGCACGTCGTCCGTAATGGTGCGCAAGGAATAGTTCATCTGATCCGGCTTCGAAGAAAGGCCAAAGCCCCGATAGTCCGGTGCCAAGCAGCGGAAGTGCTTGCGCAAATCTCGGATGAGGTTGCGGAAGAAAAAAGACCAGAGGGGAATGTCGTGAAAAAAGAGCACCAGATCGCCCTTACCCTCGTCCACGTAGTGCATGCCGGTTCCGTCCGGCAGCGAAACAAAGCGGGACTGGAACGGGTATAGCTCGCGAAGGGAATTTGGCAGCGAAACGGCCATAGAAAACGTTCTTAGCACGGCTCGCAAACAGGCAAGCCTTTCTCGGCTGCCCGACCAGGATTCGAACCTGAACAAATGGAACCAAAATCCAGTGTGCTACCGTTACACCATCGGGCAATGGCTCTAGCGCAGGCAACGGATGGCAATGGCCGGCGGCGAGTCAAGGCCCTTCGCCGCACCGCTCACCAATGCTGCCGCAGCTGGCCGCGGCTTAGTCTATTAGGTCAAAGGTTCGCAGGTCTTCAATCTTTGCTAAAAT
>JAIRTQ010000080.1 GCA_031254835.1 Puniceicoccales bacterium
CGGCAAGTCATAACCCCTACCACGATAATGGTTTTAAGGCTTATTTCCGTGACGGCGGACAGATGGTGGATCCTCATGCCTCGGCGGTCATGAAGCTCTACGGGGAAATTTCTATCGAAGAGACCTGTAAAAGTTTGAGCCGTCGAGAGAAAGGGAAATGGGAGTTTTTTCCCGGCACGCTGGACGGCGACTACGTGCGTTTTCTCCAGCAGACGGCCGTCGATTCCATTTCGTTGGCGGCCATCGGGGAACGACCCATCGTCTATACGTCTCTCCACGGCGCCGGCATAGCCATCACTGAACCGCTGATCCGGTCGATCGGCCTGCCCATTCGCTCCGTGCCCGGCCAGTGCGCCTTCGATCCCAATTTTTCCACCATTCCCTCACCCAACCCGGAGAATTCTGCAGCCTTTTCCGCCGCAATCGCCTATGCCGATAAAATCGGCGCGGATTTGGCCATTGCCGCCGACCCCGATGCCGATCGCATGGCCCTCGCCTATAGAAATTTATCCGGGAAAATAGAATGCCTCTCTGGCAACCGGACGGCCGTCCTGCTGGCCGAACGGCGTCTGCGGGCCCTCTTCGCGATCGGAAAAATCACCGCGAAAACCGCTCACCGCTGCGTCCTTATTCGCTCTCTGATCACCACGCCGCTCCTCGATGCCATCGCCAAATCCTACGGGATTAATGTAGTCCTCACACCTGTCGGCTTTAAGTGGATCGGCGCGAAGCTGGAAGCCTACGAGCGGACGGCGATCGGAAAAGCTGATCCGAACCTCGACTATCGCCAGCTGAGCGAAGACCAACGGCGGGCTCTGCTGTTGCGAAGCTCGACATATTTCGTTCTGGGGGCGGAAGAAAGCTGTGGATACATGGCCTTGGACGGGACACGGGATAAGGATTCCCACTCCGCACTGCTAATGGCCTGTGAGGCCTACGGATCGCTTCTGCGCGAAGGAGTTACGATCGATGACTTCTTTGACTGTCTCCATCGCCGATTCGGCTACCACGACAGCCGCACATTTTCCGTCCAATTTCCCGGCGCGGACGGACTTAAGAAAATGTCCCTGCTCATGAGCGCTCTCCGCGAAGAGCCCTACGAAATGCTTTGCGGCAGAAAAGTTCTCGCGGCTCTTGATTTAGAGCGGCAGGGGGCGGCCGACGGCGAGGGCGGCCGAATTTTTGCCAATGACTTCCACATCTTTGACTTGATCGGCGGCTACCGAGTGGCGGTTCGTGGCAGCGGCACGGAGCCAAAGGTGAAATTCTATCTCTTTGCCGTGGACGCAGATAAAGACTTAGTGGCCGCTAAAAGGCGTATCGCAGAGGAATTTAGTCGTCTGCAGGGCTTTTTAGAGGAAGACGCCCACCGTCGCGCGACCTAGCGCAGGCGGCGCAAAATTTCCCAGAACTTTGCATCGTAAAAGATCTTGCGCCAATCGGTGAAAATTTCTCCAAAAAACACTTGACGGTCCGCCGACCCGCCCTCACTTTGCGCCTTCGAGTGGGGCGTCGATGGTGAAAATTTACGCCCTGGAGGCCCTTGTAGCTCAGTTGGCAGAGCACGTCCTTGGTAAGGACGAGGTCAGCGGTTCAAATCCGCTCGGGGGCTCCACTGGTTTTAGAAACTGACAGGAAAAAGACCATGGCGAAGGAGAACTTCCAGAGAAATAAGCCCCACGTCAACGTTGGAACCATTGGCCACGTGGATCATGGGAAGTCGACGCTTACGACTGCCATACTAAAGGTGCAATCGGATCGGGGCTTGGCGCAGTTTAAGTCCTACGCGGACATCACGAAAGGCGGTACAGTCCGCGACGAATCCAAGACGGTGACCATCGCCGTATCGCACGTGGAGTATGAGAGTGACAAACGGCACTATGCCCACGTGGATTGCCCCGGCCACGCGGACTTCGTAAAAAACATGATTACCGGTGCAGCCCAGATGGATGGAGCAATTTTGGTGGTAAGTGCCGCCGACGGACCCATGCCGCAAACGCGCGAGCACATTCTACTTGCTCGCCAGGTCGGCGTGCCGCGGATTGTTGTCTTCCTCAACAAGGTAGATCTGCTTGATGACCCGGAGCTGTTGGAGCTGGTTGAGATGGAGATTAGGGACCTGCTCAACAAGTACGAATTCGACGGTGATAATATTACGGTTATCCGCGGCTCTGCGTTGGCGGCTCTCGACGGCAAACCGGAGGGCGTTGCGGCCATCACGGCCCTTTTAGAGGCGATCGACAAGGACATCCCGGAGCCGCAGCGGGAGATTGATAAGCCCTTCCTGATGTCCATTGAGGACGTGTTCTCCATTACGGGCCGCGGCACCGTGGCGACGGGTCGCATCGAGCGTGGCATTGTAAAAGTGGGCGACGAGGTAGAAATCGTGGGCCTCGGCGAGGGGGTTCGCAAAACGGTTGCCACCGGGGTGGAGATGTTCCGAAAGCTTCTCGATCAAGGGCAGGCCGGCGACAATGTGGGCGTCCTCTTGCGCGGCGTTGAAAAGGATCAGATAGAGCGGGGTCACGTCCTAGCTAAGCCGGGTACCATCAAGCCGCACACCAAGTTCAAGGCGGAAGTGTACGTGCTATCCAATGATGAGGGCGGCCGTCATACGCCGTTTCTGAACGGCTATCGGCCCCAATTCTATTTCCGCACGACGGATGTTACGGGTGTAATTAAGCTGGCGGATGGCGTTGAGATGATGATGCCGGGTGACAATCAATCCATTGAGGTGGAGCTGCAAAAGCCAATTGCTATGGAAAAAGGGCAGCGTTTTGCCATTCGTGAAGGTGGACGGACCGTCGGCGCAGGCCGTGTCGTGGAAGTTCTTGTCTAGGAGTGAGTTTTTGTCGAAAATGGAGAGAGACGTGAAGCAGATTCGCTTTTGTGTTCTTTCTGCTTGCTATCGCAAAAGAGACGTATTCCGAAGTGGAGCTCAGAAGTTTTTTATAGGGGAATAGCTCAATTTGGCAGAGCAACGGTCTCCAAAACCGTAGGTTGGGGGTTCGATTCCCTCTTCCCCTGCCAAAAGGAGAGAAAGGTTTAAACGTTGGCAGAGGGCATATTGAGAAAGACCGGGCGTTTTCTGTCAGAAACGGCTGGAGAGCTGAAAAAGACGAGCTGGCCGACGGCTGGAGAGTTTCGACGCGCTCTGGCTACAGTTCTGATTGGAGCGGTTTCGCTGGGCCTTTTTGTTAGTGCCGTCGACTTTTCTCTTTTTCAAATGACGACTTTGATAATGGATTTTATCCGCTAGGAAGTTTTTCAATGTGCAGCGATTCCGCTTCAGACGAATCCGATAGGGGCGAGGGTTCCTTTGGCTGGTACGCCTTGCAGGTTGTTTCTAACTGTGAGGCGAAGGCGCAAAAGGCGTTACGGCTTCGGGCGCAACTGCTTGACGCGGAGAAGTGGATTCGAGAAATTCTTTTTCCCGTCGTGCAGCTTTGCGAAGTACGCAATGGGAAAAAAATAACGCGCCAGCGAAAACTCTATCCCGGCTATTTATTTGCTGAAATGGATCTCTATGAGGACAATGGCGAATTGCGGCAAGCCCTTTTGCGTTTAATCGCGGAGACGGAGGGCGTTTCTGGGTTCGTTGGCGTCGGACGTCGCCCTACGTCGCTGAAGCAGTCCGAAGTGGACGAAATTCGTGCCCGGGCGGCAGCGCAGCAGCCCGTGATGTCTAAAAAGTTCTATGAAATTGGTACGCCTGTGAAAATCACGGACGGCCCCTTTTTAGGGTCGAGTGGAGAGGTGGAAAATTTGGACGAGGAGGCTGGCAAACTGCGTGTTTCTGTAAGCCTTTTCGGCAGAAAAACTCCGGTAGATTTAGAGTTTTGGCAAGTTAGTAGAGAGGAAGTCTGACATGGCCGCTCCAAAGAAAAAAATTATTAAACTAATTAAGTTACAACTCCAAGCGGGAGAGGCGAATCCCGCTCCGCCGGTTGGTCCCGCGCTCGGATCCGCAGGTGTGAACATCATGGGTTTCTGTAGAGAGTTCAATGCTAAAACGAAGGACCAAATTGGGACAATCATTCCGGTGGTCATTAGCGTCTATGCCGATAAGTCCTTCGACTTCATCATGAAGTCCCCTCCCGCATCCGCGCTTTTAAAGAAGGCGGCGGGCGTCAAGGGCGGTTCCGGTACCCCCAATAAGACCGTCGTTGGATCTGTCACGGATCAGCAGATCCGCGAGATTGCCCAGAAAAAAATGGCAGATTTAAATGCGAACGATGTGGAGGCGGCCATGCGGATGGTAAAGGGAACGGCCCGTAGCATGGGAATCGCCGTGAAATGAGGAAAGAAACGTGAAAAAGAGAAGCAAGCTCTATCAGAGAAACTTGGAAATTCTGCGAAAGAGGGAACACAGGAAACTCTCCCTCGTGGATGCGCTCCAATATTTGCTCGCAACTGCGCCGGCGAAATTTGATGAGACGCTGGGACTGTCTCTGCATCTGGGTGTGGATCCGAAGCAGGGAGATCAAATGGTGCGTGGAATCGTACGCTTGCCCCATGGCAGCGGAAAGGCCGTGCGAGTGCTTGTTTTTACGGAATCGCCGGAAGCGGCCAAGGAGGCGGGCGCCGATCACGCTGGCCTGTCCGATTTGCTGGCTAAAATTCAGGGCGGCTGGAGCGAATTCGATGTGGCCATTGCGACGACGGCAGCCATGAAGGAGGTTCGCTCTATTGCTAAAATATTGGGCCCGCGCGGCTTGATGCCAAGTCCCAAGGCTGGCACCGTATCCGATGACGTCGCAGCTGCCGTGCGAGAAGTAAAAGCGGGCCGCTACGAATTTAAAATGGACAAAACCGCAAATCTTTCGCTGGTTCTGGGCCGGCGGTCTTTTGGGATGGATAAATTGCGAGAAAATGCGATGTCGGCGGCGAGAGAGGTCGAGCTGGTTTGTCCGACAGCTGTTCGCGGGGGACGCTATGTTCTTTCTGCAACGCTGAGTTTTACGATGGGTCCCGGCGTGTCCGTAGGATGGAATCAATTACTGCAAGCCGCCTAATGCGGAAGGATTTGCCATGCGCGATGAAAAAAAATTCCTAGTGAGAGAAGCGTCCAAATGGATGGCTGGGTCGAACTATGTGCTCTTGGCTGCCTTCGATCGACTTACCGTCGCCGATGTAGCGGTTTTGCGCAAGCGACTTAAGGAAAAAGGTGCGGCGTACCATGTGGTGAAAAATTCCGTTCTACGCCTGGCCGCGCGAGAGCGGGATCTGCCGGATTTTGCGACGGAAGTGCTTC
>JAIRTQ010000057.1 GCA_031254835.1 Puniceicoccales bacterium
AGTACTGGTTCACGTTGCCATCGTAGGCGATTAGGGAAATTTTTTTTCCGCCCCGCCGCATGTTCGCCTTGGTCACGAGAAATCGGAAAAGGGTGCGGCCGACAACGTTGGAACAAATCTCATCCAACGCGCTCTCAAATTCCGGCTCGTAGCAGACATAGTCGTTCGCCCGCCCGCGCACCTCGGAGTCCTGAGTCTGCGAATAGACCAACGTTTCCTGGAAAGTCAGATGCAGGGCCTCGGCGTCACGAAAAAATTTGGCCTCGTTGAAGATGGGTCCACTTGCGATCGGTTCTAGAAAAAGAGAATTTTCTGCCATTCAAACAGTGTATCCTAAAGTAGCATTTTCTGCGGGAAAAAACGACATCTTGCATGCGTTACAAGATGCTGTGCGACACCGCGATACCGACCGACACGATGGAAACGATGGTCATCAATTTGATCAGGATGTTTAGACTAGGTCCGGCCGTGTCTTTGAAGGGATCGCCTACCGTGTCGCCGATGACGGTGGCCCGGTGGGCTTCGGAGCCCTTCCCGCCAAAATTTCCCTCCTCGACGAATTTTTTCGCATTGTCCCAGCAGCCGCCGGCATTTGCCGTGAAGATGGCCAGCACGAACCCACCGGTGAGGGCGCCGCAGATTAGTCCCAGCACGCCGGGGACACCGAAGGCGAACGCCATCGCCAGAGGTGCGGCCAGAGCCAGAATGGCGGGAAAGATCATCTCTCGCTGGGCGGCGGCGGTCGAGATGCGGACGCATTCGGCGTAGTCCGGGTCCGCCTTGCCGTCCAAAATGCCGGCGATTTCTCGGAACTGGCGACGCACCTCCGCAACCATCTTGCCGGCCGCGCGGCCGACGGCGTTCATGGTGAGCCCGCAAAAAACGAAGGAAAGCATCGCGCCCACCAATAGGCCAAGAAGTAGTTTAGGATTAAGAATATGAACTTCGAAGTAGTGCAGAAAGTCCACTAGGGTAGCATTGGAAGTGGAAACAGCTTCGCCCGAGATGTAAAGATCGGCCTGGCCGGTCCTCTGCAAGTAAATGCGAATGCCTTCCACGTAGGAAGCCAAGAGCGCCAGGGCGGTGAGGGCGGCGGAGCCGATGGCGAAACCTTTTCCAGTCGCGGCGGTGGTATTGCCAAGTGAATCGAGCGTGTCCGTGCGGCGGCGGACGGCGGAGTCTAGCTTGCTCATTTCCGCATTGCCGCCGGCGTTGTCGGCGATAGGGCCGAAGGCGTCGGAGGCTAGCGTGACGCCGAGGGTGGAAAGCATACCCACGGCCGCGACGCCGATGCCGTAGAGGCCGACGGCGACGTCAGATAGATCGAAACGGCAGGCAAAGCCGTAGGCGCAGATGGTGCCCAGGACGACGGCCAGCACCGGAAGGGCCGTGGAGATCATCCCCACGCCGATGCCGCCGATGAGGACCGTGGCCGGGCCCGTTTGGCCCGATTCGGCGACCCGGCGAGTAGGGCCGTAAGCCTGGGAAGTGTAGTATTCGGAGGATTTTCCGATTGTGACGCCGACCAGCAGTCCCGTGGCAGTGGAGCCCCAAATGCCCAGTCCATTGGGGATTTTCATTAGATAGCAGAGGACCAAGCAGCCAAAGGCGGTGAGCAGGCCGCTGAGGTTGATGGCCCGATTTAGCGAACGGAGCAGGCGGGAAACGGTGGAACCCTCTTTGGTTCGAACGGCGCAGATGCCGACGACGGAAAAGAAAACGCCCACTGCGCCGATCAGTGCGGGAAAGAGCACGGCCCGCATTTGCAACGCGCCGGTGCCGCGGAAGGCGGCAGCGCCCAGTGCGGCGGCGGCCAGAATGGAGCCGAAAAAGGACTCGTAGAGGTCCGCCCCCATGCCGGCCACGTCCCCAACGTTATCCCCTACGTTGTCAGCGATGGCGGCCGGGTTTCTAGGGTCATCTTCCGGGATGCCAGCTTCCAATTTCCCTACCAGGTCTGCCCCAACGTCGGCCGCCTTGGTGAAAATGCCGCCGCCAACGCGGGCGAAGAGGGCCTGCAGAGAAACGCCCATGGAAAACGTGACCATCATGCCGGTGATGGCGGTGAGTCGCTCGTCGGCAGCAAGCAGGGCGAAATGGTTCAACATGAAAAACCAAAAGGAGTAGTCCAGGAGGGCGAGGCCTACCACCGTGAGCCCCATCACGGCGCCGCTGCGGAAGGCCACTCGAAGAGCGGAGTTAAGGGAACCGGTTGCCGCCTGGGCAGTTCGAGAGGCCGCCCGCGTGGCCGTCTGCATGCCGAAAAAGCCGCTCAGACCGGAGGCAAAGCCACCCGTCAGAAAGGCGCAAGGGAGCCAGCCATTTTGCAGATGCAGACCGTAGGAAAGGAAGGCCAGCAATGCGGCGAGACAGAGGAAAACGGCGATTACCACTTTGTACTGCTGAAAGAGATAGGCTCGTGCACCGCGCCGCACGTGGTCGGCAATGCGCACCATGTCCGCATTGCCCGCAGGCAGGGACGTCATGTGGCAATAGAAGCAGCGAGCCAGCGCGAGGGAAGCGACGGCCGCAAAGGGAATAAGCCAAAAATAGAATGGCATGGAAAGACCTCCTGTGAAAAATTGACGCCAACGGGAACTTACCCAAATCAGCTGCCAGCCGACCATTGGAATAGGGCGTGACTTTTTCTGGCAAGATTTTTCACATAATCATTGCTGCGGAAATTTTGCGGAATCTGTCCATGCGTTGGACGTTGCTGAAGCGAAACCGCCGGAGGCGAGGCAATAGCTCACTTTGAACCGGGCGGCGACGGCGGCTCCCCCGAATCGGGTCTTCCTCCTCTTCCCGTTGACTCCTGCCACGCAGGCTGGAAATTTGGCCCTCCGTGAAGTCGAAGTCGTCATTAAAGTAGAGACTGTTGCTATCCTACGCGCTAAAAAAAGAAGTGGATACAAGCCTTAGGTCTTTGCCTATCAAGCCACTTTATAAGTTCAATTTTCTGACCGCTTAAAAAGACACGCGTGGTTTACGCCCAGCACAGTTTGCCATTGACCGGAAAAGATTTTCCTTTTATAGGAAACCTATTAGCATGAATGGTGGGAAAGTATCCGATGTGGCGCCTAGTAGGGGAGGGCTGGTCACCTATTGGCAGGAACGCTCCGCTAAAGACCCGACGGCAGTTCCAGTAAATGGCGACTACCGATCCGCAGTTGCGAAGCTTGACTTTTGGGCCTATTTGGGCCTGCTCGTAGCAGGCGGGTTTGCTGGAAATCGATTTGTTGCCCTCCTTAAGGTCCTTTTTGGCGGCTGGATGCGCACGGAGTCCTGTTTAGGCTGGTGGAGTAAAACTTGTGAGAAATCGCTGGCTGCGCCAGCAGATGACGCGACGCAAACGGTCCCCAAGGGAGCCGGCAGTTCCGGCTCAAGTGAGTCCGGCGGAAAAGCTTCAGTCACTTTTTCCGTGCCGCTGGTCGCGAATAGCATGGCTCGGCTCCGAAGCGACGGAAAATTGACCGCGCATGAGCTGGGCAATCTGGATGAATGGCTGGATAAGCTTTGCGCGGAAGTGCCTCTTGGCCTCCTAGGAAGAGACCGTGTCACTTGGCTTCGTGAAAATCGTCAAACGCCCGCTGCAAATGTACTGTTTTTCCTGCGGGACAAATCCGAAGCCTGCCGGAAGGAGCCGGATGCCTCCACGCCCGAAAAGAGGAAGGAGCACTGGAAGCTTCTCCACGATCTGCAGGCTTTGTCCATTTTTGCGCAGGCAAAGCTCAAAGTGAGTATTGCGGAAACAAATCACGCGGTCGATGTCGAAAAACTTGACCCGCAATCCTTTACGGAAGTTAAGTGCGTTGACGGTCGGAAACTTTTATTCCGTCCCATGTTCCCGTCCGACAGGCCACCGCTCCACAGCTACCTAGGGCAAGAGTTGGCGGCCCATCTTGCCGCGACTGCCCTAGATCGGTGGCTCACGGTTCCAGATTCCACCGCAAAAATTACCGGCCATCCGGAAGGCTTCGACGGCTATCCTTCGCAAATGGCCGGCCGTGTGATTCCTTGCGTGCTCGACGGCGTTCCCGGCTTTTATATGCCACTTACGTTTGACAATTTCAGGTGTGTTAACGAGTTTCAAAGCTCTTCAGACAGGCAAGCGTTAGCCGCCAGTGCCGATTTCCGTCGGATGGCGAACTGGGCCCAAATTGTGGCCTCCATGGTCGGTGCCGTCGATTTACAGTTGCAGGATTTCTACTTCGATGATGGCACTGAGCTAGTAGCCGACAGCGTAAATTTGGCATGGACGAACTTCACCAGTGCCTTTTCCTGGGAAAAACAATCAGGGAAAGGAGTTTTAGACGCGCTGAACGGCGGCGTACCAACGGCGGTTTGTGATAAGATATGGGCCGCAATTGACGGATTGCATAAAATAATGGCCGGAGGAGCCTTAGCTGGGGACCTGCGAAATGCCGGCCTGACGGGAGAACAAATCACGCAGTTCAAAGCCAAAGTGGCGCAGCTGTACAGTCACTTTTCGCCAGAATGCAGACGCATTAAAGATGAAGGGTGGTACGGCGGGAGTACCTTAGAAACAAAAAAATTTGGAGGTAAAGGCAAACCACGCAAGAGGGAGCGCTTTGAGCATGCCAATTGGCTGCCGCTTGCGCTAACGGGCGTAATCAAGATAGAGTAGGCTTGGAGAGATGGTTTTACGGCCGAGAGTTCGCTTCTTTGCTATATTTGCCTGCCTTCCCCGCTGTCGAAGTCTCTGACGGCCGGCCGCTGTCTCGAGCGGCGAGGCACAAACGGCCTTGCTACCGAACGGAGCATCGCTAGGTCATTGACATTGTGAAGTGCTTCTTCCTCACCACCGCCATCGATTACGCCAACGGCAGTCCGCACTTGGGCCATGCCTATGAAAAAATTTTAGCCGATGCCGTAGTCCGGTCGAAGCGGCTGGAAGGTGTGCCTTGCCATTTTCTCACGGGCCTGGACGAGCACGGCCAGAAGGTGCAGGAGACGGCGGAGCGGCTCGGACGGGACCCGCAGCTGCTCTGCGACGGTACGGCGGAGGAATTTAAAAGCATGTGCGGCCACATGAAGATCGCCTACGACGACTACGTCCGCACCACGGAGCCGCGGCACAAAAAAGTCGTGCAGGACATTCTGCGGCTGCTCAGCGAAAAGGAGGAGATTTACAAGGCTGCCTACTGCGGACTTTACAGCGTTCGGGCGGAGCGCTTTGTTCAGGAAAAGGACCGAATAAATGGCCGGTGGCCGGAGGATTTCGGCGAGGTGGTCGAGCTGCGTGAGGAGAATTACTTCTTCCGGCTGAGCAAGTACCAGGACTGGCTGGTGGATTTTCTCCAAAAAAATAGCGACTTCATCTATCCGGCCTACCGGCAGAAGCAGGTGCTGGAGTTCCTCAAGGAGCCGCTCAATGATCTCTGCATTTCCCGTCCTAAGTCCCGTCTCCGTTGGGGCATTGAGCTGCCCATCGACCGCGACTACGTCACCTACGTCTGGTTCGATGCTCTCATCAACTACATTTCGGCCGTCGGCTACGGCACGGAAAATTTTACGAACTTCTGGCCCGCCGACGTGCAGGTGATCGGGAAGGACATTCTCGCGCCGGCCCATGCCGTCTATTGGCCCATCATGCTGCACGCCATCGGATTGCCGCCGCCACGGCGCCTGCTGGTGCACGGCTGGTGGCTGGCCAAGGGAGGGGCCAAAATGTCCAAGAGCGAGGGCAATGCCATTCGGCCCATGGACTACGCCGATGCCTATGGTCCAGACGCATTTCGCTATTTTGTTCTCCGCGAGATGAATGTGGGACAGGACAGCAATTTTAGCCACGCGCTCTTCGTCGCCCGCTACCGGTCGGACCTGGCCAACGATTTGGGCAATCTGCTGAGCCGGCTGATGAGCATGTTGGACCGCTACTGCGGGGGGATCGTCCCGCTGCCTGAGGTTTGCGACGACCCGGAAAAGGAGCTGAAGGCGCTGGCAGAGGAGGTCATCGGCAAAGTCCGAAAGCACTGCGAGGCCTATGATTTCTCCGGTGCGCTGGAGGAGGTGCTTTCCCTGGTCCGTGCCGGCAATCGCTACCTGGAGTGCCGCGAGCCGTGGAAATTGGCAAAAGGTGGGCCGGCGGCGCAAAAAATTCTTCGGGCCTGCCTAGGGAACGGCGCCGAGTGCCTCCGCATAGGCGCGGAGCTGCTCTTCCCCGCCATGCCGGCTGCCGCGGAAAAAATGCTGAGTCAGCTAGGTGCGGAGCGGATTGGCGACTGGTTGGCCCTGGCGTGGGGCGATTCTCTGACGGGCAGAAAAATCGGCGAGCGCACCATACTGTTCCCCCCCATAGAGGAAGAAGGAGATGCGCTGTCCCCACTGCCAGCATGAGGACGCGCGCGTGCTGGACACCCGCATGCCGGAGCCCCAGACCGTCAAGAGACGCCGCCAGTGCTCCTCCTGCGGCTTCCGCTTTTCCACGATGGAGCGGCCCGTCCGGGAGGAAATTTCTGTCCTGAAACGGAGCGGCCGGATGGAAGAGTTTGACCGGCAAAAAATTAGTGCCAGCGTCCAATGCGCGCTGAAGAAGGGGAATCGGCGGCTGGAGGAGGTGGAAGCGCTCGTGGAAGAAATTCTGCAAAATTTGTTCGCAGAAAAGCCAAAGTGTCTCAGCTCCCAAAAAATCGGCGAGGAGGTGCTTCGCAGTCTACGGCGCTTCGATAGGCTCGCCTACGCGCGCTACCTTTCCGTGCACAGGACATTCGCCGACCTGAAAGAATTTCAGCGGCAAATTGGAGAAAGCCATGGGGACACTTTTTGAAAAAATCGCCGACGGGGTAATTCCTGCTGAAATTCTCTACAAAGACGAGAAATGCTTCGTCATCAGAGACATCGTTCCGCAAGCGCCGGTGCATCTGCTGATCATTCCACTAAAGCCGTTGAAAAGCCTGGCGGAAGCTGAGGACGGAGACGGCGAACTGTTGGGCCACCTGCTGCTAGTTGTTCGAAAAATGGCGCAAAAATATTCACCGGACGGTGATTTTCGC
>JAIRTQ010000067.1 GCA_031254835.1 Puniceicoccales bacterium
CTCTTCGCAAGTGTCTTCAGCTCCGATTTCGCCGCCCTATTCCGCAGCGTACGACCTGCCGTCCGCCGCACGTCCTTCTTAGAAGATTGCAAATTCGCCATCGAGATTCCTGCGCGAGGGCTAACCGCCCACCATCGCCTGTCAAGGCCTTTTCCGAAAATTCGTCGATCTGGGCCGGGAAGACAGCGGCGGAAAAAATTAGCTCAATGGGAGTTCGTCGCTTTCGTCGGATTTGATTTCCGGCGGGCCGATGGGAATCCGGTTGTCCGTGCGGACGACGAGCACCGGCTCCTTGGTGCGCACCCAAAGTGACTGGGCCCGAAGAATTTTTGGCGACACAATTTCACAGACGTCCGTAATGGTCCTAGCCGGCTCGCGGGAACCTTTTCTGCTGCGATTGAATTCGTAGGCGGCGCGGATCAGTTGCCCGTTAACCTCCAGCGGGCTTTTATCTTCCGGAATCTGCAGCACCCAGCCGGTGAATAGCTCTGCGGCAAATTTTTTTTCCGGATCGGACACCAGGATCACGAATTGCTTCTTCACGGGCGGCAGGCCCGGACCGTCGGCCTCATCGCCAGAAGAAACTTCCAGCTCCAGATCGCCCAAAATTTGTGAAATGATTTCATAGTCGATGTCATTGCGCTGCAGCACTTTTCTGACAAGTTCGATGTCTACCTTCGCCACGATTGCCCATCATCGGTCGGTCCATGGCCGTGGGGCAATACTTTTTTCGCCCCCTTCCAACCCTCATTCTTCTTGCGGAATGTGGGCAGTCCCGTCAGAATGGATTGGTGGCGGAAGGGCTTAGTTCAGCTGAGCTGATGAGTTTGGCGGAGGAGCGACGCCTGTTGGAGCAGACAAGGACAGGCGATCTGCACGCCCGCAATCGGATCGTTTTGGCCCACAGCGCGATCGTACGCAAACTGGCCCGCCGCTATGGCCGCTCCGAGTTTCCCGTGGAGGACCTCATCCAGGAGGGCTACTTGGCAATTTTCCACGCCATCGACCGCTTTCGTCCGCAGGGCACTACCAGACTGGCAACCTACGCCACCTGGTGGATCCGCCACTACATGTGGCGCGCCATTGCCGCCCAGCGCGGCCCGCTCTGCCTACCGCCGGCTGCGCTCCAGCAAATTCGTGAATTGCGCGAGGCCGATGAGGGACTTAGCCGGCAGCTGCGCCGGGGGGCTACCTGCCGGGAATTGGCCACGGAACTGGGCCGACCGGTTACGCAGATTCGTACCTTGCGCTGCGTCTATGGAGAGCGCCTGTCGGCAGCCGGCGATGAATTGGAACGGATTTCGGATGTCAGTCAACAAACCCCACTAGAACATGTTACGTCCATTTCGCTTAGAAATGCGCTACGGGTTGGGCTGAAGAAATTAAGCCGACAGGAAGCGCATGTCATTCGACTTCGCTACGGGCTAGATGGTTCTCTTCCTATGACTTTGGAAAACATCGGCCGTCGTCACGCAAAAAGCCGAGAAAGCATCCGCCTTTTGGAGCGCTCTGCCTTGCGGAAACTGCGCGAGGCACTCCATTGGCGGGAGCCAGAGCACCTCATTTCGCTTGCCGACCGGCGCCGGTCCGACTCTCTTCGTGGCGATGGAGCCCTATGATCCGGCGGCATTTGCAAAGCGCTTTCCACTACTTGTCGACCATCCGGAGCTGACCTACCTGGACAGTGCGGCGACGACCCAGCGGCTGGATTCCGTGTTAGAACGGCTGGAGCGCTTCTATCGGGAAGAAAACTCTAACGTGCACCGGGGAACCTACGAACTCGCCGCCCGGTCCACAGCCGCCTACGAGGATGCCCGAAAAGCCGTAGCTCACTACGTCCACGCCGCATCCGCCGAAGAGATTGTTTTTGTGAGGGGAACGACTGAGGCCATCAATCTGGTCGCCAGCTGCTTAAGTTCGCAGTCCGTCGGTCCGGGGGATCGGATTCTGGCGACGGCCATGGAGCACCATTCCAACTTTCTACCCTGGCAAAGGGCGGCAGCAAAACGGAAAGCACAATTCCGGGTCTGTGGTCTGACGGCCAATGGCGAATTGGATCTGGAGGATTTGGAGCGGCACTTGGCCGGCGGACGGACAAAATTTCTAGCGGTTGCCCACGTATCCAACGTGCTGGGAACGGTAAATCCCATCAAAAAAATTACGGCCGTGGCTCACGGCGTCGGGGCACTGGTCCTAGTGGACGGCGCTCGGCGGGCGGACTCGGGTCCCATTGACGTGGCGGACTTGGGCTGCGACTTTTATGCCTTTTCTGGGCATAAGATGTTCGCGGGTACCGGCATCGGCGTGCTTTGGGGCCGCAGGGCTTTGCTGGAACGGATGGAGCCCTACCAGCTGGGCGGTGGAATGGTGGAAACGATGACGGACGATAGCTATGGCTGCCGGTCGCTGCCGGAAAAATTCGAGGCGGGCACGCCCCACATAGCCGGCGCTCTGGGCCTGCATTGCGCCGTGGATTTTTTAAAAAATTTTTCCTGGGACGCCTACGATAGTCACCGCCACACCGTGAGCACCTACCTGGAGCCGGCACTGCGAGAAATTCCCGGCCTCCGGCTGCTGGGGAACCCGATGGAGCGGGCCGGGGTTTATGCCGTCCATCACGGAACCGTCCATGGCCACGATTTGGCTACCGCATTGGCTACGAAGGGCATCTGCGTTCGGGCGGGGCACCACTGCACACAGCCACTTCATCGACTTCTCGGCATCGCGGCCTCCCTCCGCGCGTCCTTTTCGATTTACAATTCCCTCGAGCAGGCGAAAAAATTCGTCGAAGCGCTCCGCTGGGCCATTCGCGTCCTATTCTAAAAGGTAGGAAAATGTGCACCGGATAGGGCAAAAATTACGGCGGAGACCAGCTGCAGCAGGCAGAGGGACAACGCCGATCGGTCCATTTCGTTGCAAAGTTCCGGGATGCCGGGCCGCTCCGAGAAGAGGGAAAGAATCACCGCCGTGCGGATCGCCATGGACAACAAAACAGCCAAACAGAGACAAATGGCGAATGTTGGAAGGGCAAGGCGCAGCACGGTCAGGATCGGCAGGCAATAGGCGAGCAGCGGAACTGCCGGAAAAAGACAAATGAAGAGCACGGTGATGGCTAAAAGAGCCGCACGTGGTGGATTTCGCGCCATAAGACCCTTCAAATCCCGCTCATAGATGGGACCGTCGCCGGGAAGTAGGGTAGCCATCAGGGACGCGGAAAGCAGGAGGGACACTAGGCAGAGAATGCCGCAGGGCCGCTGGCTCGGCAGAAAAAGAAACACCGCAAAGATCGCAGCTAGAGAAACGTGAAAGATGGCAGACAGCTGACACCAGAGGGAGCGTTCGCCAAAGGCGGAAAACGTCTCCCAAAAAACGGTAAAGGACGCAAGAATTAGGACGGTACGGTAATTTATGGCGCCGAGCGGCGGGTGAAGGAGCAGCGCGCAGAGGTAGGCGCCGTGGAAAAAAACGGTAATCAGAACGGAGCGGCGGGCGGCACATTTCTTCGCCGCACAAAATGGAAAAAAACCCGCACAGCCAAGGAGACCAATGGTATATAATGAGGCGGTCCATCGAAATTTGTGGCAAAAAACGAGGATCAGAAACCCAACCGCTTGGACTGCCACTGCAAAAAATTGAGCCGTCGGAAAATGTTTACCGCCAAAAATCGGCAGCAGAGCGGCGGCCAACGAAAAGGGCAGAATCCCGGAATTGCCTTGGACCGCCCAAAATAGCACGGCAAAAAAAGCCAATGCGGAGCTCAAATTCAGCGAATTCCGCTTTGATCGGAAATGCCACAGACAAAGGAGTGGGGCCAGAAAAAGCGGCCACGGAAGCGCCATGGCTAGAACCGTGCCGAGGATGGCGCTAGCGGCAAATATTTTCCTCTCGGACTGTCGCAGCCAAATGGGAATTTCCTGTCTATTCAGTTTTGGTGGTAAGCCATAGGGCCTAGGGAAGAAATGGTCGCGGGCGGATCGCGCTATCTTTTTAAGAAGGTTTACAAAAAATCGAGCCTTGACTTTTAAGGTAAAAGCGTCTCGATGTCGTCGTTTTTTATGGAATATAGCGCGGAAGCGATAGCCGCAGTGTTGAACTTATACTTCACGCAAGGGAAAGGGTCCGTGTGTGGAGGTTATGATAAATCCTATTTTGAACCATCTGCGAATTTCAAGGATGTCACTATTTTGGAATACATGCGTGCCGCGTATGTTGCGGCACGTAGTACGATCACGGCCAGTAAATCCACAGGCTCCAGCACGGATGCCAGTGGTAAGCTCATCCTCTCCGATGATTTGGCGGCACGGGAACTTATTTGGCGTAAAATAGCGCATCCAGCCGTGCTCATGTACATAACAACTGCGGCATCCGCGGCACGGGCGAATAATAAAAAAAGCGATGCCAGCATTCCTGTGAATTTGGTCGCGACAAATCCTAAGCAAACAGGTGATTTGCATGTAAATCTCCTTCGGGAAATTTTTATGGATTGTAACGAGTTAGTTACGCACAAGGCCGCCTATCTGGCGCTGGCCACGGCATATGGAATGTTTGCAGACAACCGTATCCTGCAATATTCATCATTTGCCTTTGTTGGTGCCGCACTGAATGCTATACCAAACGAAGGCGCCGGCGGACTGGATGCGACTGATATGATGTTCTCGCGAGCGAGGATGATTCATGACATTTTGAAAGTTGGCGATCCCGATGATATCGGGAGATTGACGTTGAATCATCTCGAAGGAATGGACAAGGCTTGGCTCTGCACGGATATTGATAACTCCCAAACCCGCATAGCCTTGAATAAGAGATTTATTGTGGGCGACGACAAACCGACGAACGGTAACTACATATCTCTACGGGATTATTGCCTGCTAGAAAGCGTTCTCCTCACTGCTGGCGGTAACGTCAATACGAATCCCATATTACGTATTGCTCAAGGCAATAAAGACATATTTGCGAAAATGCTACAAATCGGGGGATCGTCTTTTCAGGGGCAGTGCGGAAAAATCATTTTAGGGCACCTTAGAGAGTTGCTGAAGAAAGGGGACGCCGATAAAGCAAGGGGGCTGGTAAGGAATCTTCCGCCGGAGGTTTTTCAAAAGTGGGGAGCGAGCGAAACTGCCGCTGAGGCCGAGCAAAAGGAGGCGGAAGCAGATCTTATCGAATTACTATTTACCAAATGTACAGCCGAACAGCTGCAGGCAATCGATTTAGAATGGTGGAATAGGAAGATCGTAAGCGGCTACGACGATCCTGCTTTATTGCCTCGCTGGCAAAGCAAGGGGGTGAGAAATGCATACAAAAAAATTCCGGCCGACAACGTCGGCGCTCTCGTGTGCGATAATGCTGAAGACGGCTCGCCAATCTATAGCTGTCTCTATTTACTTTTTGGCGTACTGCAATTCGGCTCAGCAGAGCAGCTCAGCGCTATGACTACGAAACAGCTCGATTGCATGAGCACCAGAAATGTGTTGAATGTGGCCGTTTCAGGCGGTGCAACTTTCGGTTCAGTACTTCGTAAAATAGGAACGACAGTCGTTATAGGAAACGGCTCCCAGGACAATGCCGGAGACAGATGGCGGGATCCAAAAAACGGAAAAATTTTCCCCCAAATGTTTGGTGAGACGGTGGCAAATCTGTTGCCCGACTGTGAACTTCTACGGAGGTCGTCGTGCGCATCGGATTGCTTCTGTGATTTTTGGCAATTCATTACGGCGGATCAAGCTACCAACGATGCACACGGGCTATTGAGAAATGCCGACGTGCGCGAAAGGCTCTTTGCCAGTCTCAATGCCAGCGACTTTGCACAGCTCCCCGTTTATCCTTTGGGGGGGGATGAAGACATTCAGAAATCGTATGGTGATTGCTACGTCGCTCGAAATTGCCTACTAATGCATGCTCTCTTTAAGTCGTGCGCTGCTGACAGAAAAGTAACGATACCGCAAAGAATACTTTTACTCAATTGGGTTGCGAAAAAATGGAAGGAAGATAAGCGCCCTTGCGATGGGAAAATGTGGGCCAATTTTGGATTTGAGGCCGGTGCTGCCATAAATGAAGATGACGTCTTAGCCTTTCTAGTGCTCGCGAATATTACGATGTATCCCGAGGCGTGCTCAGATCTTCTCGAACACCATGCTTCCGGCGAAGAGCCGAAGTTAGATCAGGAGGTTGCTAATGCCGTAGCAATGATAGCCCTTATGTCACCAAAATTCATGGCTCATGACGCCCCAGGTTTCTTCATAGCTAGAAGTGAGGAAGTTGCGCATAGAGGGCTAATCGAGCAACAAATTCTCGACATAGGAGCGAAAGTTATCGTAGGCAACAATCCAGTAGATGACAAGTTTCAGTTGAGAAATATTCTCGATAAAAGAGGGGTTTTTACGAGGAAGGATTATTTAATTGCGCTATTCCACGGTGGCTCGAATGTAACGCCAGTTCTTAGGAAACTCCTTGACCATCTCAGGAGCCTGAAGCGAGAAAAAACGGCAGAGGAAAAAGAGGTTCGCGGGGCCGTACTATTGAAAATGTTTATGGCGGGCGGAGAGTGTCGCGGCGCGCTTACGTCGGACGAGTATGCGGAAGTTCAGAATGGTATCACACGGGACCATGGAAAGTTCAGCGCTTGGGAATTAAACCCAACAAAGTGCCATAACATAAGTTCACTCACGCGAGAAGATTTCGAAAAATACTTCCATAACAATCAGCTGAACCCTCCTCCTCCACCACCAGTTCCTGAAGAAATAGCGTCAGGTATCTTACGCCTGGACGAACCCTTGCGGCATGCCATTCTTCGCCATGTCTTTTGCCGTCAAGCCGACTATTTCGGCGGTAGAGTAAAAGATTTAAATGCGTTCGGAGCCGAACGTCTGGTGGAGCTACTCAACTGTTCCAAGTTCGAAGGAAGGGTGGATGCCGGCAAGAAGCGTTATCCAGACCTGCGCGGTTTTGATGTGAAGAAGACCGCGACCAGTCGCGAT
>JAIRTQ010000031.1 GCA_031254835.1 Puniceicoccales bacterium
CGACGGGCGCATCGCCGATGTCGCCGGCGAGGGCCGCCTGAAAAAGAATTCCCTGGCCAAGCTTTTGGGGCAATTTTTCCAGCTGTCGCCGCAGCAATTGCACTTCGTCGCCGTCTAAGTATTTCCCCGCGAACGGAACAATCTCGCCGCCGTTGTCCGTTAGCTTTCGAAATTCTTCGACGCTCAGTCGGTGGCCATCTACGGCTATCAGCCAGTCAAAGCGCAGGGCCGACGCTAGCCGGCAAAATGGCTTCCGTCCGTCTCCGGTGTCCCTCATTTCAATGGCTAAACGCAGTTTAGGACTGCGCAGGGCCGTCAACGATTTCGGCAAAACAATCTCGATGCCCATCTGGCGCAGTCGCGGGAAAGTCTGAACAAAAATTTCAGTAAATCGCTCTAGTGAGACGATAATCTCACGAACCTCTTCCGGCCGGTCCCGGAGGGACTCCATTTCGGGAATCTGTCCAAAAATGGGATTCAGGGCGGAAAGTATGGCGGTGCGATCCTCTTCTCCCGCAAAAATTTCCTCTAGTGGTACAGGCTGAGAATTTTCGCAGGAAGAGAGGGCGATGGAAAGGGCAAAATTTCCGTCGTCCCGCTCCCGTACCGTCAGATGCGCCCGGCGGTTGCCGTTAAGGGCATGGAGCGGTGCAAGCCAGTCCTGCAACTCCCCCTCCCGCAGTCGGCGAACCGGATCAAGGGGCCGGCCCTGAAAAAAAATCTCTCCCAGTTCTTCGTCTCTTCCGTTTCGCAGGAGATGCAACACGTTGAGGCGGTAGGAACTTCGGAGCTGCTGAAAAAACATGTCGATGGCCGACAGCACCTGCTCCGTTGCGGGCAGAGGCTTTCCCTGAAAAAGAAAAAGCCGTTTGGGGCAAAGGGAAACGAAGCGGGAGAAATCATTCCGCACCTGCCAGTTGAAAAAGGCCGGGATCCAGCGCACGAAGAGCTCATTTCTGCTATTTTTGAGCAGCTGTGGGACTAGGGCCGTCCGTCCGACTAAATCGTTGGTAAATCGCAGCAGAGAGCTCAGGAACTGCAGTTCCTCGCACAGCTCGCAGGAAGCTTCCTCGGGCACCTCGTCTAAAAAGCTAACCAACTCTTCCACATCGTCGCAGGTAACCAGCGGCTCCTTCCCATCCGCCAGGCCGATGATCTCCTTCCGGCTGTTAATTAGAATGGAGAGCGACCGGACTTGCAGGAGATATTTCCAACGGCGACGAAATTCCGAGTCAAAATCCAATTCCTCATTCTCGTCGTCCGAATCGTCTAGCCACTCGGAATTGGGGCCCGAAACTTCCCCAAAGAGCGTCAAAAATTTCCGCTTCGTGTCGGTCGCTCGCCGCAATGGAGAGGTTTGAATGCGCCGCTTCCACAGCGCGAGAGCCTCCATCAGTATCGGTTGAAAGTTTTGCTCACAGAAAGGCGGATTGGGCGTGAGGAGGGATTGGATTGAATTGGCCAGATCCGGAAGCGGTCCGAAGGGAATTTGTTCTAGCGGTTCATCGCCGACTGACCGATCCGGCTCGGACGGCGACGGCATGGCGTTTTTCTGGCGAAAAAGTTCTTCCAGCAGTGGAATTTTCTGATCATCACTCACCCCATCTTCTTCCAAAATGTCGCGGACGATGGCGGGCAAATCGCAGCCATGTAGCCGAAAAACGAGGAAGGGGTCCCGTCCGATGGCGGCTCCCACCTGCCCCAGCACGGCAGCTATGTGCCTACATGGCAGCGAGCGATCCCCGCAGCTGCAGTCAATCCGCTCCAAATCCGCCCAAGAAGATGGGAAAAGAAAGACGCCCCGCCGCTGAAGTTCTTCGAAGAGCTGAACGGGCAACTGCGTTCGAGCCAAAGTTGCGCGGATGGCCGGGGAGCGCCTAAGCACGTCGATTATTTCCAGCAGCTGCTCTTCATTGAAGGGGGGTATGGCGATCTGCACCCGATAGACCATTCTGCCCCGCCCCAACACCTGGGCCTTGATCGTTCGGGCGCCGATCTTGAGGTCCATCACGGTACCACCGCTCGTTCGAACTTTCGTCTGATGTCCACTCCGGACTATGGCGGTGAACGTATCGTTCCACTTTTCCTTCCACCAGATCGTTCCCCGTTCCACTTTGCTTTTGGAGAATGGGAAGTATTTATGAAAAGTCGTCACGCTTTTTATGGCGGATTCGGGCCGACCGCCCCGGCTAGCTGAACTAAAATAAATTCGAATTCCCTCCGCCGCACCGCCGTTTGGCGATTTGGTCGCCGTGAGCCATTGACAATGGGCCAATAGCTTTTAACCGGTGAGAGAAAGGGCCTACCGGGAGATACGATGAAAAGGGAGCGGATTGGTGTGTTCTCGCTGACCATGATTAACTTGGCAGCCATCATGAGCCTGCGGAATTTGCCGCTCATGGCCAACTACGGCCTGGCCATGGTATTTCTCTACCTTGTTGCCATTCTTTGCTTTTTCATCCCAACGGCTCTGATTTCGGCGGAATTGGCATCTGCCGTGTCCGAAGAGGGCGGTGCCTACGTCTGGATCCGACGGGCGATCGGCCCTCGCATCGCCTTCCTCTGCGAGTGGATCAGCTTTGTTACCACCGTTACCTCTCTCGCCCTTACCACAGTTTTCTTGGCCACGGCCTTGCTCCTCAGTCTAAGTCCTGCCCTTTCCCAGTGTCGCTTTCTTGTCGCCGGCGCGGCGGTGGGGATTCTGTGGAGCGCGACCCTTCTTTCCCTCCGGGGAGTCATTTTGGCTAGCCGCATCGTATCCGTTTTCTCCATCTTCGGCACCGTTCTGCCGGCCCTGCTACTGATTGTGTTGGGCGTCCATTGGCTGTTGGCCGGCGGTCCGATTCAGCTTTCTCTTAGTCCTTCGGGGCTCCTGCCGGATTTTTCTCGCTTTTCTAACATTTCTTTCTTGGCCGGCCTAATGTTCGCCTTCGCAGGAATCGAAATGTCCTCCTATTACGTGCGTGACGTGCGAAATCCCCGGAGCAGCTATCCGCTCGCCATCTTTTTTTCCGCTATGCTCATTTTGCTGCTGTCTCTGCTGGGCTCCTTCGCCATCGCGATCGCCGTGGCGCCCGGCGAAATCCGCATCGAAGCGGGCGTAGTCCAGGCCCTTTCCCGGCTGCTAAATTTCGCCCATCTGTCATTTTTGACCCCATGGGTAGGTTTTCTGATCACTTTTGGTGGCATCGCATACCTTTTTGCCTGGATCTCCGGACCCATTCGCGGGCTTTATGCCGTTCGTCGGGAAG
>JAIRTQ010000045.1 GCA_031254835.1 Puniceicoccales bacterium
TTAATCTGTCTGCCCCCAAGGAGGTTGAGCAGCTGCAGCGGGAAGCGGCCTTTAGTCTCCACTTTTCCGGATTGGCCGAAGGCGTTCCCCTGGAAAGGGCCATGATGGCCAGGGCCGCCTGGCTGTGGGTGGCTCGCCGGCTGCAGGTGCCGAACCCGGGGCAGGAGGAGCTAGACGGGTTTCTTCGCTCTCGGCCCGCCTTCTGCGAGCCGGATGGGCAATTTTCCGAAAAACGATATCGGGAATTTTTCGACGCCCTCCGCGAGCAGGCTCCGGAGCTGGAGCCGTTCATTGCCCGCACGTTGGCAGGCGATTGGCGCATTAGCCGTGTGGCCGACATTCTTTCATCGGCCGATTTTTCTTTGCCGGCGGAGGCCCTTCTCTGGGTGCGGCAGCTGCGGACCCGCTGGACCCTTGCCGGGGTCACACTCCACTTTGACGACTTCAATCCTTCCATTGCGGTGGATGAGGGAGAGCTGGAGGATTTTTTTGAAGAACATAGAGAAACCTTCCGTTTGCCGGCACGCGTTCGAGTGGACTACGTTTACTTCCCGAAGTGCTTGAATGAGGTGAGCCAGCCCACCGAGGAGCAGCTGTTGGACTATCTTCCGCCGGGAAGCGAAGAAGAGAGGCGGAAAATTCTGCGGGAGAGGGCCGATGAGGTCCGCTCGGCCTACGTTTCCGCGGCGGCAGAACAGATCGTGCGGGCGCGGGCCGACGAATTTCTCTACCGGCTCCATGGGGCTGGCGAAGCACCTACACGCGAAAAAATTGCCGCCGCGGCCGACGAGTTTGGTCTGAAGGTCCAGTCGCTGGAACCGGTCTACGAAAATGTTCTCGAGGAAGGGGATGGTCCTTTGCCGCTGAACGTGCTAGCCGCCGCCTTCGAGCTGAACGACGAACATTCCGTTTCCTATCCCGTCTACGTGGATGACGGTGCCTATGTGCTGCTCCTCCAGGAGCGAAATGAGGCCCGCGATCGGGCTTTCTGGGAGGTGCGCAGGGACGCGGAAGAATACTACCGTGCGCGCAGGCGCATAGAGCTTTTCGCGAATTGGGCCAAAGATTTACGAAAACAGCTGCTGGAGAGCCTTTCTTCCGGGGAAAATTTTAAAAAGGCGGCCGATCGGCTAGGCTTTGAAACGCATAACCCCATTTCATTTACGCTGAAGGAGCTCCCGTCGGAGATTCCCGCCGGCCGGGTGGGTGCTTTCCTTTCGCTGAAAAAGGGCGATCTGTCAGATTTCCTCCTCCACCAAATGGATTTGCAACTCTGGTTCGTTGTAGATCGGCAAGAGCCGGAATTGGCCACGGACGACGAAGAGGTGATCGCTACGGCCGCCGCCATCCGGACAGCGGCCGGGCCCACCTTCCTGCGGCAGTTCATCGAAGAGCTGATTCGCGGCGAGCTGGAAAGGTGAGCCGCCAGGCCATTTTTCAGTAAACATTTGCCATGTAGACAATTGCCATTGCAGGCATCTGGTGAAGCGGGAAATCGCGGAAGAGCAGTTTAGAATTTTAGTGGATTGTTTGCCAAAGCTGCGAGGCACGGCAGCCTATGGGCTGATCCGTTTTAGGTTGACGAAATGGCGAATTATCGTAGCAGACGCCCATGACCAAGGCGTCGAAGGTTAGCCATCCAGAAAAGGCGGTGAAAAGCTATGAACCGACCCGTGGCGTCGAGGAGAAGAGAATCTCGCAAAAGGATGTCACATCTATTGCGGAGTGTATCAACATCATATCTACAACTGCCGATGGGAGCGTCTCCACTTTCCGTAAAGTTCTTTATTACTTTATCGCCTGCATCACACTCGGCGTGTTTCCCTTGATTTTAATGGTGGTCCTTCGCCATAAATTGTTCAGCAATTTGCCTGCCAACTGCGAACCGCCGCACTACGAACCGCCGCCCTCCTCATCGCCGCACTGCGAACCGCCGCCCTCCTCATCGCCGCACTACGAACCGCCGCACTCCTCATCGCCGCACTACGAACCGCCGCACTACGAACCGCCGCCGCCTGTTCCTTCTGACGAGGAACTGCTAGCAGGCGAAGGTGAGGCTGGGAAATTTGTTATAAAACTGAATCAAGCCATTAGTGCAGGCAAAGTGCAACCAACCGCCAGTGGGATCCTTGGCTATGTGCAAACGAAAGCTAAAAAAATAGAACATGTCTTGCATGCATCATTTTTCAATAATGTAGCGGCTCTTCTTTGGAAAACTTCATTTTCCTTCCAAAAAACCGCCGCGTTGGTTGTTTTAGCATTCAGTGGCGGGCATATATACAAAAAGGAGGATGCGCAAAATACATATATAAGTAATGCGGTGGCCTACGAAATGAATCTCCCCGATGACCCTACGCAAGTGCGCATCGTGAAAGAGCTGCGTTACAATAATGATGAACATTACGTTAGTAAGGTTATTACCCAAAACATGGCAGCATCCGCTCTGGGGAAATATTTTTACCAACTCGGAGCACCGTCGGTCTACGTGGAGTCGAGCCCTGCTTTCCTTGATGATGAGCTGGCTATTTCTATGTCGAAGGCTAGAGGGAGGAGATTTGATGAGGAAGCATCTGTCACCGGCTGTGTAGAAATCGCGGCAAAAGAATTCGGCGAGATAGTAAGAAGGGTGTGTAGTGAAGCGAAAGACGAAACGAATTATCTGGCATTAGCGAGTGACTTTACCCTGAAAAATAGTTCTGTTTGTGTTCCGAGAGTTCCATTTTTGCCACTTAATTTTGGAAATCGGGGTCACACGCCACCTCTCTACACTGACTCCTCGCAAATACTGGTCCGCTTTCTGGACCAAGGTGGGGCGAATTTTGCGCCCCTGCCTGATGCTATTGCTGGCTACCCAGGTTATGATGCTAGGGCTAGAGGAGATGTTGATGATAACATGTGCTGCTTAAATGACCTTTGGGGACAGCCCGGTGAGAATTTTAAAAACCTATTCCTTTTCAGGCCATTTCGCGCCGATGACGGCTCCATAGTGTATGGGGTCCGTTATCATAGGGGAGCTCGTAAAATTACACGACTGCAAATCCCATTCTTACCATCGGAAGCTGTCGGAAATAGGTTGTGTTCGGCCACGTGGCTGCGTCTTGCGGACTATGTCGTCCACTATACCGATAGGTGCTCCGCGAATAACACGTTTATGGATGAGCATGGGAATGTGCAAAGCATCGACTTCGATGGCTGTCTTAATGATTGGCACGGCTCTCCTTCTTTTTTTCAAGTGGACGAGAGTATGGAATCGTGGGTCAACAAATTGGATCTGACGGAAATGGAGAAAATCCTTCGAGAAAATGGTCTCTCGGCGCCATATCTGATCGAAGCGCTGTCTGACCGAGTTAACAATTTGAAAGAATACGTCGCAGGATTAAGAAAGAGTGGAAGAGTTATAGCCGACGGCACTTGGGGAAAACAAGGGCCGTCGGCGTACGCCCGCACATACCTCTCAAAGTTTCTCGGCCCAAACTTTGGAGCGAATGTTGTCTTCCAGAGCATCTTACCGGCACTTTCCGCCGGCAGAGACACGCTTGCGCCAAAAGCCGGCCAACTGACAGCGGAGGAAAGGTACGTGGCAGAATTTTGTACCGCACTAAGTTAAGTCTCGCCGTTGCAACACGCTGACTCTGGTGATAGCGGTAGGTGGCCTACGAAAGGCTTTTACGTGAGCACGGCCTAGCTGCGTCGTAAAAGGCGGATGAGTAAAAAAAACGCCATGAAAAGCAGCGGCATCGTCAGACAGGAGACGGCCAGTCGAGCTAGCCGATGGCTGTCCATGTGCAGCTGAAATTCCTCGGGTTGGTCCTGTTCCGGTGGCCGGTCGCCCAACAGGCGACAGAAAATTTTCTGGAAAAATTGCCGGTTGCCGGCGAGTGCGAAGTGGCCGTTGTCCAGAAAATCCCCGCCGACGGCCACCAGCTCCCAAGTTGTTGGTCCGTATCTATTTCGGACGGAAACGGCGACCGACGAACCGTCGGCTCGCAGCAATTCTCGGACTGAAAAGCGGTCCCCGGCCGGACGTTCCGAGTTCTCCCGCAGTGTGCGCAGGGATGGGAACCAGACCGGCAAGGGATTGGCGCCGTTCGGGTCGGCTGCCCAGATCTCTCCGTCCGGTCCGGCCGGAAGAGCGTCCGGCGGGTCGGCCGCCACATTCCAATGGCGGAGGAATTCTCCCAGCGCCGGATGGCTCTGGGCTGTCAGCAGCAGTAAAATTCGGCCGCCACGCTCTTCCAGAAGAGCGCGCAGAGCTATCCGTTCCTGCGAATTCAGCGGCAGGAGCGGATCTAGAACAAGCAGCAGCGAGTCCGGTCCGGACAGTTCGCCAATCCGTGCCCCGTCTATGGTTTCAATTTGCCAGCCGTTCCCCCAGATCCAGCGGCAGAGTCGCCCCAATCCGCCGTCCCCCAGCGCCCGGTCCGGCGTCCGCTCTCCGTGGCCCCGTAAAAAATGGACGATCTTCCGCTCCCTTTTCCATTCGACGGTGGTCATTTCCCGTTCGTTGGGCCGAGCCGGGCCGAAGTGCCGTTCGATTAGGAAAATAGTACCGACCGCCGCGAAAAAAAGTAACAGCAAAGAAACGCCGAGGGTCAGCCGTCGCCATATCCGTGCAGAACGAAAATCATATCCGAAGGGCACGGTTTAGCGCTAGAGAAATTTTCGAGGCCAGCAAGGGAAGGATTCGGATTTGCCGACGGCCGTGTTTTTTGCCCCGTCGCGTCCGATCAGCTGTGGCCGTGGCGAAGGCTCCCTTTTCCCTTGCGCTTTTTCTGCCGCAGTTTCAGCTTTCCCATAATGAGGGATTGCGCCCTTTGGGTCCTGCAGGTTTGCCTCCGCTTCACGCAGATTCTTTTGCCCTTACTATTTACCGTCGGTTTGTGCTTCTGTCTGGAGCGGGCATTTTTTTTCCGTCGATCCCGACTTCGGCCGGAGTCGCTGCTCGTCGGCTTGAAAAAATTTGCCACAGACGGCCGCTACGGCGAAGCGCTGCAACTCTGTGAACAGACGCCCGGTCCGCTGGCGCGCGTGTTGAAGCGGTTTCTGCTGTCGCGTGAGGAAAATCCCGACGGAGAGGAGGAAGAGAAATGGCGGCGGCAGGCGGAGTGGGAATTGCGCGCTCTTGAGTGTCACATGGGGACCATTGCGCTGCTGGCGAAGCTATTGCCGCAGGTCGGCTGCTTGGGTACGTTGCTGGCACTGCTGGATCTTCTGCCGTCGGGACAGCAGATCTTTGGCGTTCCAGATCTTCTGAGCGCCCTGCTTCCGGCCCTGGCCGCCACGGCCGGCGCCATCGCCCTAAATCTTGGCTATCATTTCCTCTACGGTCGGCTCGATGGCCGGGTTCGGGAAATTTTTTCGGGCGCCGAGGAGTTTACTGAATTCTGTGGGGCAAGACGGTGCGCGTTTTCTGGCGATCAAAGGTAAATATTCCGTCGCCTTCTCGTTCCCTGGACGGCGCCGTCTTGGCCATACCCCTCTTGCTGGTCAGCTTTTTGCTGATCTTTGGGAGTCATTTTCCCGGCGTAGCGGGACTGGCTGTCGAATTGCCCGCCGGATTCCCCTCCCTGGTCGAGCCCCGTGGCGCGGACGTGGCCATTGCCGTCAAAGGCTTTGGGAGCTACGTCTGTGGAGATCTGCTGCTGGATGGCGCCGGCCTAGCCGAAGTACTGGAGAAAAGTAGCAGCAAAGGCACGGCCCTGTTCCTTTGCGACCGTCGCATGCCGCTGGAGGACCTGCTGCGGGCCGCGGAAATCGCAAAAATGAGCGGCTTTGGCACGATCCAGATCGCAATTGCCCCATGAGTCGGCGTCTGATTCGCATCTGCTTCGCCCTCGCGGCGATTGGGGCCCTCCTTTTCCCGGCTCGTCCCAGCGATTGCACTCCCCTGAAAAGAATTGAACCCCAGCCACTCGCTATCCTCTATGCCGTTTCGAGGAAGTGGAATCCCGTTCCCGCCGCTGAGGTCTATTTTTCTGGACCCCACTGCGCTCGGCCGGCTTTGCCGGCCGAGGAGTACAAAAATCCAAGCCTGGGCCAAGTGCCTGCGGATGATCCTCCTTCCTGGGAGTGGCTTTTCCTGGAGCCCTGGACCCTACAGGACTTTCAGCGGCTGCACTACGAAGAGCTGCTAGAAAATTTTCCGATGGGCGGCGAAGGCCTAGCGGAAATTGTTCCTACTGCGGAGCAGTAGAGTCCGTTGCCCGGATGAGGCTTGAAATTCGTGCGCATAGTTCCCGGTGATCGAGTCCCTTTTCGCAGGAAATGGGCAGCGGATCGATGGCCGGCTGCTTTTGTCGAAAGATCCGTAAATTTTCTTCGGCCTCCGGCAGATCCATCTTATTGGCTGACACGAGAAAAGGCCTTTCCGCCAGGCCGCGGCCGTAGAGGCGCAGCTCCTCCCGAAGAACGGCGAAATCTTCCCACGGCTTGCGGCCGTCTACCGCTCCCATGTCGATCAACAGCAAAAGAATTGGGCAGCGCTCCACGTGCCGAAGAAAGCGGAAGCCGAGCCCCCGGTTGGCGTGGGCGCCGCCGATAAGCCCCGGGATGTCTGCCAGCGTAAAGCCATTTTCCCCGGGAACGACGGCCACCTTCGGGTGCAAAGTGGTGAACGGGTAGGGGCCGGTCGGCCGTTCGGTGGCGGAGAGAGCGTTGGTGAGCGAGGATTTGCCGGCGTTAGGGAAGCCCACCAGGCCCACGTCCGCGATCACTTTCATTTCGAAACGGAACTGGCCACTTTCCCCCGGCTCTCCGGGAATGGTTCGACGGGGAGCCCGATCCGTGGACGATTTGAAATGCTCATTGCCCAGTCCGCCCTTGCCGCCCCGCAGCAGGACGGTCCGGTCTCCGTCGCGAAGTAATTCCGCAACGGGCCTTTCCGAGTCCACCCCATAGACCACGGTCCCTTCCGGCACCCGCAGAATTTCGTCCGCCCCATTTCGCCCGTGCCGCTGGGACCCCATGCCCGACTGTCCAGACCCAGCCCGCCGGTGGGGGGTGAATTTATAGTCCACCAGATCGCCTATGTTGTGATCGCAAAGCAAAATCACGTTCCCGCCGTTACCGCCATCGCCGCCGTCCGGCCCTCCTTTCGGAACGTACTTCTCCCGGCGGAAGCTGAGACAGCCGTGTCCGCCATCGCCCGCGGCAAGAAACACTGTCACCTCATCTATGAACATTCGCTCGGCGACCCTGTGGATCCGCTTTGGTTCGGCAACGTAAATAAAAAGGTTCAGCTGCTAGTCGGCGGAGGTCACCGCACCTTTCGGATTGCGACGTCTAAGGACAAATTCTTCCAGCTCTTTCCTTGCGCCGTCGTCGGCATCTTATTTCCAAATCCACGCGCCATAGACAATCTTAAGTCTTCTGGCCAGCAGTCATATGGCGGAAAAGCAATCTTTCCTTTTCAATGGCGCGCCGGCGCATAAAGATATGCCCGCCACAAATCCCGGATGGCCGGCCTTCGAATGCCGAGGAATGGCTACCGTGAGAGTTTTGAATCCTCCGTCGGGAGGAGATCGATGAAGAGGCGGCCGTCCAGGTGGTCGTTCTCGTGGAGGCAGCAGCGGGCCAGAAGGCCGTTTGCCTGCAGCGTGTGGCGGGCGCCGTCCGTACCCAAAAAAGCAAACTTCGCCCGCATGGGGCGCGCGACCTGTTCGTTCCGACCCGGAATGGAAAGGCAACCCTCCCAGTCGATCTGCATGTCCTTCGAAATCTGCAGCAGTTCGGGATTTATGAAAAACAGGGCGAAGGGTGGAGCGATGGCCGACCCGTAGAGATTTTGCCCGTCGAGGATGGCTTCGGAGCTGTGCGCCATGCAGGCGGCGACGGCAACGGTAAAAAATCGTAAGGATACGCCGACTTGCGGAGCTGCGAGGCCGACGCCGTCGGCGCGGAGCATGACCTCCGCCATGGCGTGGGCCAGTTCTTGGAGCCGTTTCGGCGGAAGTTCCTCCAAGGGAGAGCAAACGGCCCGCAGTATCAATTCGTTGGTGGCCCCCCCTATCTCTTTGATTGCAAAAGTTCGCCAGTTCTGCAGAAAATCCTCAAGCGGGCCTTCCGGAATGTCGCGGGTGGTTGCCGCCGTTGCCCTGTTTTTTGCGCCCATAGCCATGTGCTCCAACTGTCAGACGTCGCCGGCGCTCCGGCAAAGCGCGGATCAGACTTTTCTCGCCTCACTACCCGCCTGGGGCTATGACGGCAAGATCATTCTTCTGCGGCGGCCGGAAGAGGCCCGAGAGGCCATGAGGGAATTACTTTCAGAGCAAGTGGTTGGATTTGACACGGAAACGCGGCCTACCTTTCGGCAAGGACAGAGCCACAGTCCGGCACTGGTGCAGCTGGCCGGCTCCGGTCCGGTCTATGTCTTTCAATTGAAACTCTGTGGCCTAGATCCGCTGGTCCCGCTCTTGGAATCCGAGCAGCCGCTAAAGGTGGGCACCGGCATCGGCGATGACGTGAAGCACCTCATGAAGCTGCAGCCATTTTCCCCGGCCGGCTTTGTGGAGCTCTTCCAGGAGACCGGTCCGATGGGGGTCAGAGATCGCGGCCTGAGGAAATTGTGCGGGATTTTTTTAGGCCTCCGCATTTCTAAGAAGGAGCAAACTTCCAACTGGGGGCGGAAAAATCTCACGGAGAGTCAGCTGCGCTACGCGGCCACGGACGCCTGGGTTAGTCGGCGCATTTATCAGGTGGCGAAGGAGTTGCGAGCCATGGGGGTCGCGGCGAAGGAATGGCCCGCGGAGCCAGGTGGGCGGACGGAAAAAAACTGAAAAAAGTTTTAGGAAAACGCTTGACGCCCCATGGAGGCAACCTATCCAGATTCTCCGTCGCACGGAGTGGATCCCGAGGGAAACACACAGGCGGCGGCGTTCTTTGAAAGATTTCCATGTATGATTTTGTTCGGCCCTCGAACAAAATAAATTCCTTGCACAAAAGAAAATGAATGAATGTAGTTCAGGTTCAATTGGGCAGGACATAGCTCACGTAGTTATGCAACTCCGGTTGTAAAAATTTGCGGAGAGTTTGATCCTAGCTCAGAGCGAACGCTGGCGGCGTAGTTTAGACATGCAAGTCGAACGGTAGACCCTTTCGGGGGTCGAGAGTGGCGAACGGGTGCGTAATACGTGAATAACTTGCCCTTTAGTTGGGAATAGCCCGCCGAAAGGTGGATTAATGCCGAATGTGGTTGGGAGTCGCATGACTTTCATACTAAAGCTTGTAATGGCGCTAAAGGAGAGGTTCACGGCCTATCAGCTTGTTGGCGGGGTAATGGCCCACCAAGGCGAAGACGGGTAGCTGGTCTGAGAGGATGATCAGCCACACTGGGACTGAGACACGGCCCAGACACCTACGGGTGGCAGCAGTTTCGAATTATTCACAATGGACGAAAGTCTGATGGTGTAACGCCGCGTGGAGGATGAAGGTCTTTGGATCGTAAACTCCTGTCATTTGGGAACAAATGTCGGATTCATAGCCCGATTTGAGCTAACCAAAGGAGGAAGCAGTGGCTAACTCTGTGCCAGCAGCCGCGGTAATACAGAGACTGCAAGCGTTGCTCGGAATTACTGGGCGTAAAGGGTGCGCAGGCGGGTGGATGTGTTAGGCGTGAAATCCCAGGGCTTAACCCTGGAAGTGCGCTTAAAACTATTTGCCTAGAGTGCTGAAGAGGTAAGCGGAATTCCGCGTGTAGCAGTGAAATGCGTAGATATGCGGAAGAACACCAAAGGCGAAGGCAGCTTACTGGGCAGCAACTGACGCTAATGCACGAAAGCGTGGGGAGCGAAAGGGATTAGATACCCCTGTAGTCCACGCCGTAAACGGTGCACACTAGGTCTCGGAGGATTCGACCCCTTCGGGATCCAAGCTAACGCGATAAGTGTGCCGCCTGAGGACTACGGTCGCAAGACTAAAACTCAAAGGAATTGACGGGGGCCCGCACAAGCGGTGGAGCATGTGGCTTAATTCGATGCAACGCGAAGAACCTTACCTAGGCTTGACAT
>JAIRTQ010000034.1 GCA_031254835.1 Puniceicoccales bacterium
GTCCTCCCACTTGTGTTCCACCACATGGCGCCACGCACATTTTCACAGCCCGCTCTCGCGACCGTTGGCGCTGTCCGCCGTCTGGCCTTAGCCGTGGGCCGCATCGACCTCTTGCTGGCCGTGGCCCGCTGTGACAACCGTGGACGTACGCTGGCGACCTTTAACTTTTCTGGCGAAGATCGGCTCGAGAAACTCGCCAGATCGGAAGGATTACTGACCAATCCGCCAATTCCACTGGTGCGCGGTCGGGATCTATTGAATTTTTCCCCACCCTCGCCGGAATTAGGAATGCTCCTAAAGCGACTCTTTGAGGAACAGTTGGATGGACAATTTTCTTCGCGCGAAGAGGGCCTGCTGTTTGCACAAAAACACTACGCCCGCGGCAATTAGACATTCATTTCATGGCCAGAGTGTACATATCACCTTGCGCTGCAAACGCTTGTGCGCTTACCAGGAGTTCGGTAAAAATTCCGGAAGAAACTCCCGTAGGGTCGTGGAACGTGCTTGCGTTCCCATAGAATAGCTCTATGCTATTTTGTGTTTTTGAGGGTTGCGAAGCACATTTCTGCCGAGAAATTTAGGCCGTTATGCGGCTATTGGAGCCGGCTCGCGAATTTTGGAAAATGTCTAATACTACTTCTCTTTTCGGAGGACATGCGATGGCAGTAGCGAGCACAGGCACTACCAATCCCTACGCGCTTGCGTCCTTTTTCGAACCGAACTCCGATTCGCTCGTCAGCAAAGAGCCTACGCAAAGTCGCTATTGGACTGTGCTTTCCGTTGTGTTTAAATGTTCCGTAGCTGTCACTTTTTCAACGCTAACCGCCATTACCTTTGCTCCTGGATTGATTACTCTTTCCGTATTCGCCTTAGTCGCTATCGATGGCACATCCGTTCTCATCATTGCTATCACAGCTATCGCCATTGTACAGGATTGCCTGGTACTCCGCGCCGTCAGCGGATTGAGCCAGGAACAGCTCTGCGACCTGTGGAATGAAAATCTTAAAATAATTCGCCCCGGAGGAGAAAGGGCCGCCAGCGGCAAGGTTTGCCAGGCACAACTTTTACCCTGCGCCCTGGCCATGCGGGATCGAATATTAGCACGTCTGCGTGAGGCCGGAAAATCTCTAGGAGAAGAGCGGCTGCAACAGGTTTGCGACGGCTGCCGCAGGGCATTTAACTATGAATGGGCCATCCAGGAACAGCTCGGATTTACGTGCCGCATGCGCTATACTTCCCTCGACGATTTTCTCTTCTTGATGGACTATTGGGCAAAAAAAAAGCTAGACTTGGTCGCCGACAATTTCACTGGAAAACGTTACGATTGCATATCCTTCGCCAGCGGCGGAGCCAAAGGTCTTGGCTATATGCCGCTTCTTCAATTGTTTTCGGAATCTGACATTTTTGAAAAAGATTGCCGCTTCACCGGCGCTTCCGCTGGGGCGCTGATGGCAGTCTGCGGCGCCTTTGGCCCCTACGAAGTGCGCAATCAAATCCTGGAGATGCAGCGGGCTTGCCGAAAATTCCGCTCCGATCCCTTCCTAAAATCTGCCTATCCCTCCTTTTCCCAAAATTTAGGCGGCGGACTCATAGAATGGCTTGGGCCGATAGAAGTCGTCGACCGCTACACATCTCGGCAGATCCAGACATTTCTGCAGTACCTTTCCATACCCGATGGGGCGCTAGCTGAGCTGACGGAAAGCGAGCGAGATCGTCTTGCACAGCTACGCCAGCCCTACAATTTAAAACGAACCAGGGAACCATATATGGTTCGCTTTTCCGACATTAACCTCATGCGGAAATTGCCACGCGGGAAGGAATTCTTTCACGACCTTTCCATCGCCATGTGGGACAGTGAACGGAACGAAACCGTCTTCGCCAACCCCAAAACGACGCCGGACCTTCCCGTCGCCTTCGCCGCCCGCATCTCCATATCCATACCCCTCTTCTTCCAAGGGGCCTTCATGCCCATCCCGGGGCTAGATCCCTCAGATAGGCCACACCACTACTATGATGGCGGCATTGAACAGCTTGCGCCAGATCCTAAGCAGGCGTTTGGTTCGGGAGTGGTTACAAACCCATTCTTCTGCGTGCCCGATAGCGATGGCGAACCTTACCAAAAAGAAGTTCAAACTGGGATGCTATTTTCCGTATTCGATCGGCTGTTACGCGCATATGCCTACACCGGCGATTTGTCGAGTCGGCGGAAGGAAAACTGGGATATGATGAAGGAAAAACTTTGTCTGGTCGTCCCACACGGGACCATCGACACCTTACATTTTAATTTTTCGGAAAGCACGATCGTAGCTGTGGAGCGCCAGGCCTCCCTCTCCGCACTGCGCAAAATTATGGAAATTCGCACTGCGACTTGAAAGGACCTTCGTCGGCCCCGTCATCGATCTTGACCGCGTAAACCTAGGGCCGTAGCATCGATCCGTGGTGAGCTTTTTGGAGCGGGAGCGGCGCCGCTGTGGGCTTCTTCTCCCGATCTTTTCGCTGCCGGGCCCCTACGGCATGGGGGAACTGGGTCCCGCCCCATTGCGCTGGCTGGATTTTTTATCGGAAAGCGGCCAAGGGCTTTGGCAGGTCCTGCCGCTCAACCCGACCGGCCACGAAAATTCTCCCTATCAGTCCTCCTCCGCGCTGGCCTGCGATCCCCTTTTAATTGGTCTGGAAGGCCTTAAGGAGGAAGGGCTCCTAGAGGAGAAAGACTTTGCGGATTTTCCAAAAATATGCGGAAACCACATCGACCATGGCACCGTACGGCCCCTTCGCATGGCACTGCTGCGGAGGGCAGTGGAGCGGTTTCTCGCAGACGGAGCCGACAAAAACTACGAAAATTTCTGCA
>JAIRTQ010000047.1 GCA_031254835.1 Puniceicoccales bacterium
TATCGTAGGCGAACTGCACCGCTGGAGCGATCCCCTTGTGCTGTGGGATTTTCGTCCCAGCCGCTGCGAACACCGGCTCTGCCCGGACAGCCACATAGAGCTAACCCGTTGGTGGGAAAATTCTATTCTGACGGCGGGACTGGTTCACGGCGAAAGCCATTCTCGGACCAAAACGAAGAATCTTCAACAGCTTCAGCTGCGAGCCGTTCCTCACGCATTTTTTTCCTCTCCTGCGCTTGGTAGTGGTTCTATTATGTTTCTACACAAGCAGATGACAGCAAATTGGCCGATGACGAAATTTGTAAAAGTGGACGGCTCCTACGGGTTAGCGTTGCCCTTGCGGTGGCGCAGGGGGCTGATCTTTCAACCCTGCGCAGCCGGCCGGGCGCTATTCTATGACGTTTCCGGGGAAGAAGATTTCGCCCATCAGACATTTGCGCAGGTGGGCATGGACCTGCGGGCGTTGGTCGAAGGGAACTGGTTCCCGGCGATTCCCCTTTGGGGCGTGGACTTTGTCCGCCACAGAATTTCGCCGCTTTTGCAATATCGGCACAATTGGAAATGGGCGCACGGGGCCAGCCCGGAGCATTTTCGTGAAGATCCTAGCATATTGCCTCCTATGAATTTATCTGAGTATGTAATTTCGGACGGAGCAGTTGCCGGCGACCGACTGCGGCTTGGGTTGGAAAATATTTTTCAATCCGCGCGCGTTCCAGGCGACGCCCTACGCACGATAGCAGAGCTTTCTCTCTATGAAGATTTTGTCTTCAATAGGCGACCAATTTCTTCCGATATTTTTGGCGCCATGCGATTCCGACCGGCGGATTTTTTCTCCCTGAATTTCTTCTCCAGGACGGATGGAAAATCCTTTGCCCTCAAAGCGTTGCGCCTGGAAGCGGAACTCTGGGACGGCGACGTCTGGAAAGGCACATTCGCAAGCGAGCATTTGTGCGGTAACGTTTTCCATCTACGCTGGAGTTTTTCTTGCAAGCCGACGTCGCGCGATCAGCTGGACATCACCTTTCGCTATGACGCCCGCCGACACCATCTCATTTCCCAGCGCTATCGCTATTTTCATCGTTTTGATCGGAACTGGTCGCTGGCCGCCAGATTTGCCTTTCGCCATGGGCCGTGCAGCAGGAAAGAGCGCCACATTTTCCGCATAGGGCTACGACTGAACTACTAGGGCTAGAAATTTATTGGAACTACTCAGGGGGCAGCTTTCAGCTTAGCAAATTCGTTCTGGTAGTGGGCCACGGAGTCATTGCTGAACTGCGCGAACCAAATGTAGATCGGCTCCGTCCGTGCCGTTGGCATTTTTGCTGCCTCCATCCTTGCCGTCCGCGCCGTAGCGGACACGGCGATTTTTGCTGCTTTCTTCTTCGGAAAACTGAAGATGGCCGTCGAAATATTGCAGAGCGTAAAGGAGTGGACACCGCGCCTCCACCCCTGCCCTACAATGTTTTCATAGCAATTTTTCAGCTGTTGCTTTTCCGCTGCTGTGCAGGATTTACCGTGTCTAAGGTTTGGACCTAAAGCCTGACAGACGTATGCGGGCCGGTTTACGGCGACGGTGGGCTGCGCATCGGGATCTTCCGCCATGGTCGGGCCCGAATGGAAACAAACTTCCCCTGGACTGAGAACTTTTCCGGTCGGAAAATCGGCCGCCTTCCTCCATCCGCTGGGCCCATACAGATTATAAATTGCCGCGTTAATTCCGCCAGCGGGCCCGGTCATGGATTCATTTGCAGCATTGACCAGTACTTCCGTAGGTGCGCGAGTGGAACCGTTATCGATAGAAAAAAACAGCCGTACTTCCTGATCGGTTCCGTCCGCGCAGGGAAATTGAAAAACGAATTTTTGGCTATCCTCTGCGCTGTCGAACTTTGCCTTCATGGCCGCGAGTGCTTGTTGCTGATGGCGGAAGGCTGCCTGCTGCTCCGGCGTGCCGCTCGCGTCCGGTATTGGAGTGGCAATTGGCGCCAAACTCAGCGGAGAACCGCCGGGCGACCCGGAGCCGAAAGGGGGTGCCGCTGGATTCGACGGCTGACTGCTATCCGGAAGTCCATTCCACAGTTTTGAATAGGAAGAGAAAAACTTACCCCAGTAGTTTTCGCTAAGAAATCCGCCGCAGATAAATGCGAGCGCAGTCAACAAAAAGGCGACCGGAAAAATAAGCCCGTAGAACACGGTCAAAACCCGGCACGCGACCAGTTTTCCTGTGAAAATTGGTTCGGGGGACGCTATGACGCTGCTGCCTCTACTTCCAGAATGAACGATAAGCACGTCTAGGACGTGTGATACAATTTTTCTTTAAAGTCAAGAATTAAATCTCGTAGCGCACCTGTGCATGAAAACGGGGAAGGAGCACAGGCAGATGGAACGATCGTCTGCAGCTTAGCATTTTTGTTTGGCAAGCAGTTACTTGATCGCAAATGACGAATCTCTTCTTGTTCTTGGTTGGCTGGCCCTCTAGGTCCGCTTTGTGGCACGGCATCCCGGCGTGAGAGTTTTTTTAGGCGGTAATGTGCCACTTCTAGTGCCGGTAGTCGGCCTCCTATTTGGAATTCTGCTTGATGGCCCGTGCCCAATCATAGCTATCTGCATTTTGTCTGCGACATGCATTTGCCAGTGGAAAATGCAAAACCGGCTGACCCTCGCACTTTTGCTAATCTTTGCCGCCGTGGGCTGGTTCCGGGCCATTCAAACCGCCGAAGCACCGCTTCCCGTCGCGCTGCACAGGAACGGCCGGGCTATGGTTATTCGAATTAACCGTTGTACCGTAAGAGAATACGCTGCCGGCCGGCGCATTTTCGGCTTTGCGCGCCTAGAAAAGGTGGAGGGCTATGGCGGCCGATTGGGGCAGCAAATTTACTACAACTTGGCTCTTAGTGGGGATTTGCCAGTTCCTCAGCGCGGGCAGCCGCTGGAAGTTCGGGCCGCGATTCACAGCACGGCTGGCAGCAAAGTGCCCTTCGAGCGCTACCTGGCCGAAACTGGCGTGCGCAGCCGCATTGACAGAGGGCAGGTAATTGCCGTAGGGCGAGGATATTTTTTCTCTGAAGCGCTTGCAAAAATTTTCGCCCGCAGCTCGGCAGCCCTGTCCTACTCGATGGACCTGGGGGAGCAAGCCGGCCGCATCTATGGCGCCATGCTATTGGGCGACCGCAGCCAACTGTCGTCGCAAGAAAAAGATACCTATTCGCGCACCGGCATTGCCCATCTCTTTGCCATCAGTGGACTGCACATTGGAGTGATTGCCGCTTTCCTCGGCGCCCTCACGCGGGGACTGCCGCTGCCCAGCTGGCCCCTGCTACTCCTCCGCCTGTCCCTCCTGGGCGTCTTCGTGGCCATGACCGGCGCTAGCCCATCGGCTCTTCGCGCCTTTGCCATGGTGACTTCCCTTTGGACAGCCCCTCTATTTTTTCGCCGTGCGACCGGCTTGGCCTCTCTTAGCGCCGCCGCCCTTCTCAATTTATTTCTCGATCCGATGGCCCTCTACTCCACCGGGTTTCAATTTTCCTACGCCGTCGTCTTCGCCCTATTTTGCTTCGGCGTCCCATTGGGCAGTTACCTGCGGCGCATGCTGTTTCCGCTGCCGCCGCTTTTCGAGGAGCGGCGCCAGATCGACCAATTTTTTCGCCGCCTGGCCGCTCGACTCGTCGATGCAATCGCCCTTTCCATTTCCGCCACAATCCCGCTCATCCCGCTGTCAATCTACCACTTCCAGACATTTTCCATCGGTGGAATTCTGCTCAATCTTTTGGTCATCCCCGTGGCGGAAGTGGCGATCATCTGCGGCTTCGGCTCCGTCTGCTGCGGCTTGCTACATCTGACGGCCGGCTGCCATCTTCTAAATTTTTTCGCCTACCCTTTTTTGTGGACCATTGGGACCTCGGCCAACGCCGTTGGATCTTTTTCCTGGGTCCAATCTAGGCCCCTTTCCGTTGGTCCGTCGGTCCTTATTCCCTGGTGCGCGGCGCTTTTTCTGGCCATCGGCCGCTGCCGAGAGTCGTCCGGCTGGAAATTTTTCCTCGCCGTCGCCGTCGCGCTGCTCCCGCTGCCTTTCTTGCCGACCGCCTAGTCTTAGTCTAATCTAATGGCGGTAAATGCGATGGCGGCCGCGGCCGGCCGGCTGAACCTCTACGCGAAAATCTTCTATGGTCATCAGCGGTTGGCCGGTTAGCTGTGCTTTTTGAAAAAATTGCGCATAGGGATCTCCGTCTTCCGCGGTGAGTTCGATGATGCGGGGAGAAATAATAAAGAGTCGCTCGATTGTCGTGGTTTCTTTGTTGCTCACGGAAAACAGCCTTCCGATGAGTGGGATGTCTTGGAGCAGGGGAACGCCCCGCTTGGTATCGTTGTGTCGCTCCTGGTAGTAGCCGCCCACAACGAGACTTTGCCCCTCTAGTAAAACTGTTTGCGTGTTAATCTGGCTGGAACTGACCGTGGGCATGGCGCCGGCCACGTTCATGGAACCGTCCTCGATGCTGACGAAAAGTTTGATCTGGCGCTCCGTTTTCCCGTCCTCCTTTTCCACGTCGATGATGTGTGGAATGACCCGCAGGGCAACGGAGGCGGATACGGTGAAAAGTTCCGCCGAGTAGGCGCCGGCGACGCTCACATAGGTCTGGTCGCTGCGGGAAATGACCGCGGCCAGATTGTCGAGCGTCAGGACAGAGGGTCGAGATAGGGTTTTCGCAGCGTGCAAGCCCTCCAGCGCCTTTAGTCGTGCAGCAATGTCGTAGCCGGAAAGGACGTTGTTCAATTTTGCGAAGAAATTTGTTTTTTTATTGTCTATGTTGTCGTCTCCGGCGGTTGGGCGCCAGGTCAACTCCTGTCCGCCGTTGAGGAATTGGACCACGTCTAAACCGATTTCCCGGCTGTGCCCAACGTCCACGTCCACGATCGCCACCTGAATTTCCACCGCCTTCATGGGCACGTCGAAACGCTCGATGAGTGACTGGTAAAATGGCATTAGTTCCCGGTGGTCTCGCACAATGACGGCGTTGAGTCTCGCAT
>JAIRTQ010000101.1 GCA_031254835.1 Puniceicoccales bacterium
GGGCAGGAGAGGCCTCCGGTGCGCTGGCCGCAGCCCTCGAGTCCATCGCCATCGCACGCCGCCGCACGCTGCGGAACAAATCCCGGGCCATTTCCGCCGCCATCTACCCGCTGGCTGTGCTCGCGGTGGCACTCGGCGCCATTTTATTCCTTACGGGCCACGTAATTCCACGCTTTCAGGCCATGCTGCAGGACAGCTCCCTGCCCCTGCCGCCGCTTACTCGGGCGGTGATGACCTTCAGCGACTTTCTTCGCCGGCGACAGACCCTGCTTCTCGCCGTGCCCAGTGCCCTAGCATTGTTTCTTTTTCTATGGTCCCAGACGGCGAGCGGCCGCAGCCGCTGCTCCGCCCTATTGCTGCACATCCCCCTGCTGGGTAATCTCGTCCGCAGGCAAGGGCTCGTTTCCTTTTTCCGCACGCTGGGCGTGGCACTGGGCCATGGCGTCATTTTCCCGGAGGCACTCCGCCTTTCCTGCCGTGCCATAGGAAACATCGCACTTCGCAGCTACTTCGAGTCCATCTCCATCCGAGCCGGAGAGGGCGTCCCCCTCGGCGAGCTGCTCGGCCAATCCGCCGTCGTGCCGTCCTCTGTCCGGGGACTCGTCGCCGTCGGCGAAAGAAGTGGAACTCTCTCCTCTATGGCAACTTACGCCGCAGATATTTTGGAGGAGGAGCTGGGCAGCGTCGTCGAGCGGCTCTCCGCCATCCTTCAGCCGACCGTCATCCTCCTCCTCGCCGGCACTGTCGCCCTCATCGCCGCGTCCATGTTCCTTCCCATGAGCCAAATGCTCCAGATGCGAGCCATTTGATGTTTTCTCCGCCTGCCCGACCGATTTTCCTTTTTCGGTAGATTTTTCGCTCTCCTTGGCCAGGCGTGGATAGGTCAAGAGCGTGCCGTTCTCGAGTTCTGTTACATATCCCTCTCGCAGTAGCCATTTTAGCGCCTTAACGGTCTCTTCCCGTTCGACGTCGGCACTGCCCAATTGCGCGACCAGATCCATGAGGGCGATCAGCGGGTTGCTTTCGATGGCTGCCAAAACCCTTTCCAGCTCAGGAGTAAATACCGTGTCCCATTCGCGAAATTTCCGCGCCACCGGCGTCACGTAGGACGGTCCTTTCTTGCCGTGCTTGAATATGTGCAACTTATGTTGCTTGAACTTGCTCCGCATGGCGCTGGCCGTGTCCAAGGGAAAGCGCTTTTGCTGACCCCAGCAGTAGTCGACGAAGCGGCGAATGGCATTGTCCGCCAGCAACTCCAGATCTTTCCCTTCCAAGCGAATAGATTTTTTTGTCCGCAAAAATTGGTCCGCATTTTCCTTTAGATAATTGCGCACTTCTCGCAGCGAATGGAAAACGGGCCGGTCATCCGCTCCTCCTCCCTTTTTCTCCGAAGCTGCCGATTCGGCCGCATTTGCATAAATTTTCTCTTCTCCCGTTGGCACTTTGTCCCCGGAGATAGGCTCCTCCGTTGCGGTATCTTCGACGACTTCGTTCGCCGTGACAGCCTCCCCATTGGCTACGACTTCGGGATCCGCCGTTGCTTCGGACGTCTTTCCATCATTCGCTCCGATGTTTTTGGGCCGGTAGCTGCTGCGTTTTTTCATCTGCTCAAGCCAGGCGGCGATGTCCTCCGCTTCGTTGGTAAATTCGAGCCGTTCGCTGTAGCGGTCGAAGGGCATGTTCCGCACGCACTGTAGAAAGTGTTCCTGCAGCAAATCCTTGTAGCTGTGATGATTTGGTGCGCCGATGAGCCGTTTCGTAAAGGGGCAGCGGGCGATCTGCGCAAAACTTCCCTTTGGCGCCTCCACATCCTCTTCGATTCGGTCAAAGATGCTGTCCAGGTGGTTTCGAAGTAGGTGTCCCAGCGCGTCTTCTCGGTCCAAAAAGGGCAGATCGTCGAAGGCGGTGCTATGGAACAGGCTCTCCTCTTCTGGATTTTTTCGTAGCACGACGGCGAAGCGACCCGGCTCCGCGAGAAAGGTCTTAGCCACCTGGAAGACGTCGAAGGCCTTGCCGGACCTGTGGATCATATCGGCGACGGGCGCAAAGGCATCGTCCGTGGCGTAGAAGGTCACCGTGAAATCTGCGCTAGGAGGGACAAATTCCCTCTCCCGGAAGGGCGGGCGACTTTCTCCGTCCCGGCGCGGCCGCCGTTCCGAAAAGCGTCCGCCTCCCGATTCCCCTTCTCTTCGGTTGCACGGGCCTCTTCGCTCGCCGCCGAATTTTCTCTCGCCATAGGGCCGGCGCTCGGAAGAAGGCTGTCCTTCGCCGAAGGGCCGGCGCTCGGAAAATCCTCTGCCTTCGCCCGGTTGACGGCTGTCGCTGCCGATGGGCCGTCCTCCTCGAAAATCTCTTTTGGTTCCAAAGCCGCCGCTTCCGTCGCCGCCAAATGGGCGCCGTCTCTCCCCGAAGGGGCGGCCGCCGGCGAAGTTGTTGCCCTGCGGGCGCCGATCGCCGAATGGCGGGCCATTGCGTGGCGATCGCCCTTCGCCGGACGGCACGGTGCCCCAGGAGGAACGGCGCTCGCCGAATGACGGGCCGTTCCGAGGCGACCGTCCTTCGCCGCCGCCGAAGCCCCGCCGGTCGGACCAGGGCCGTCTTTCGCGGCCCCGGTCGGAAGAAAATCGCCGCTCCTCCCGCCGCTCTCCTTCCGGCCGCGTGCTTTTTTCTTCGCGCAGGGAACGGCGCGCCTGATCCTCCGAAGACGGCCTAGCGCTACCACCGCTCGAACCACTACCCTCCCAGGCAGTGCCGAACACAAAATTGGAAAACGATTCTAAGAGACCGTCATCCTTCTCGCCATCGCCATTGGATCCCATAGAGCCAATCCCATTGGACCGGTCCCAAATTTAGCGAGCACAAAACGTGAGATAGATTTCGGAAATTTTTAAAAGGTCGGCGAAATTTCTCTGGGAAGTCGGCAGCTCTATTTCATTGACAAATTCGAGCGAAAAAATAAACTCACACCGTGTCATTGTATCCGCCAAAACAGTCTTCGCGGCCCGCCGGGCCTGAAGGGCCGGTGCCGCCCGTTGCAGGAAATAATGCGCCGACCATCAAAACACCGGTTGGGCCGTCTAGTAAAGTTGTTCCACCGCTCAAAATAGGTGCAGATGATCCGGAAATTCTCAAACGAGCTCTGTCGCCGAACAATACTGTTCTTAGCCCGGAGGATCAGCAGCAGGTGAAACAGTGGAATGATCAAGGTCTAATCGTTATCAAGGGATAGGGCCGTGGACATAGAAAAATTGCGCACCGTCCGCACAACGAAGTGCGACAACCCTTTTGCCTCGGCCCGGACACCCTGGAAGATAGACCAGATGCGGGAGCGCATCGTCAAACACCTGGAGCGCATGTTGGCTCGAGAGCCGCACACGGCGAATCTGCGAGACTGGTGGCAGGCGAATGTTTATGCATTGCGCGATAGAATTTTGGAGCGCTTTATTGCCACCCAACAGGCACAGCACAGTGCCAAATGCCGCCGCATCTACTATCTCTCGATGGAGTACCTCATGGGTCGGCTTCTTAGGGATAGCCTGAACAATTGCGGGCTCCTCGAGCTCAACAGGGAAGCGCTCCGACAGCTGGGAATTTCCTTCGAAGAAATGGAGCAGGTAGAACCGGACATGGGCCTGGGGAATGGCGGGCTCGGCCGCCTGGCGGCCTGTATTTTGGACTCCCTGGCCACCAACAACTACCCGGCCGTCGGCTACGGTATCCACTACGAATTCGGCATGTTCCGCCAGAAATTTCACGATCATAGGCAGATCGAACTGGCGGACAACTGGCTGGCCTACGGAAATCCCTGGCAAATTTTGCGGGCAGAGAATGTGCAGGAGGTGCGCCTCTACGGCACCGTGGAGCAGCACCGCGACGAGAACGGCAATTGCCGGCCTCGCTGGGCGGGTGGGTCGCTCCTGCAGGGCGTTCCCTGGGACATTCCCATCGTAGGCTACGGCGCGGAAACGGTGAATTTTCTCCGTCTCTGGGAGGCGAGGGCTACCTGTGACCTCGACTTCGACGACTTCAATCGAGGAAATTTTCACGAGGCGGTGGAGGCAAAGGTTTTGAGCGAAACGGTGACTAAAGTTCTCTACCCGAATGACTCTACCAGCAACGGGAAGACACTTCGGCTCATTCAGCAGTACTTCCTGGTGAGCTGTTCGCTTCAGGACATCATCCGCCGCCACCGCAATTCCGGCGTCGGCTGGGATCAGTTCGCCGAAAAGGTCTGTATCCAGCTCAACGACACGCATCCAACCATCGCCATCGTGGAGCTGCTACGCATTCTTGTAGATGAGGAGGCCATGGACTGGGATCGGGCCTGGGAAATCGTAACGAAGACCTTCGCCTACACGAACCACACCCTTCTGCCGGAAGCGCTTGAAAAATGGAGCGTCGTCCTCTTCGAGCAGATTCTTCCGCGTCACCTACAGCTCATCTACGAGATCAACCGCCGCTTTTTAGAGAAAGTTGCCGCCCGCTACCCTGGGGATTTGGAGGCGCTGCGGGAGCTGTCCCTCATCGAGGAGGGGCCCGTCCGCTACGTGCGCATGGGGAATCTGGCCGTCGTGGGCAGCTTCTCCGTCAACGGCGTAGCCGCCATGCACTCGGAGCTGGTGAAAACGGCCCTCTTTCCCCGTTTCCATGCGATTAGTCCGGAAAAATTCTGCAACATAACCAATGGGGTTACGCCGCGCCGCTGGATCAATTCCGCCAACCCACGCCTCGCCACGCTGCTCAATGGCGCCATCGGCTACGACTGGGTCACGGACCTGGAGCAGCTGCGGAAGCTGGAACCCTTCGCCAATGACCTGGACTTCCGGAACGATTTTGCGCGGGTGAAGCTACAAAACAAAACGGATCTGGCCAACGTCATCAAAGCCCGCTGCGGGGTTTCCGTGAATCCTTCTTCCCTTTTCGATGTGCAAATTAAGCGCATTCACGAGTATAAACGGCAGCATCTCAAGTTGTTGCACGTTTTAACGCACTATCGCCGGCTCCTCGACGGGACGGCCAAGAGCGAATTGCCGCGTACCTTCCTATTCGGCGGCAAGGCGGCCCCAGGCTACGCCATGGCAAAGCACATCATCCACGCTATTAATTTAACAGCCGATCAAATCAACGGCGACAAAAACCTGTCCGATTTGCTGCGGATCGTCTTCATCCCCAACTACGACGTCTCCTCCGCCATGGCCATTATCCCGGCCGCGGATCTCTCAGAACAGATCTCCACGGCCGGCATGGAGGCGTCCGGCACAGGCAATATGAAGTTAGCCCTCAACGGCGCCCTCACGATCGGCACGCTGGACGGCGCCAATGTGGAGATGTTGGAAGAGGTGGGAGAGAATAACATCTTCATCTTCGGCCATCGGGCGGAGCAGCTGGAAAAAATGCGGCGAGAGGGCTACGACCCGCGCAGCTGCTACGAAAGCGACGGCGAGCTGAAGGCACTTTTGGACTGGATGCGCTCCGATGCCTTCGACCGGCCCGGCGAATTTAACCCCATCCGCCACATCGCCGACAGTCTGCTCAACGGCGGGGACCGCTATTTTCTCCTGGCCGACTACCGCGCCTACGTGGATGCCCAGGATCTCATCGCCAACTACTACGCCAACCCGGAACTTTGGTACTCCATGGCCATCATCAACGTGGCCCGCATGGGGAAATTTTCCAGCGACCGCGCCGTTCGGGAATACGCCCAAAATATCTGGAAGATCAAACCGCTTCGGCAGGGATGAAAAACCCGCCGCGCCTACAGCGCGGCGGGTTTTTTCTGGGAATGGCCTTTTCCCGCGTATGGCGCAGAATGAAAGTGCCGATTACCTGCGACTTGGCGCTAATTCTTCAAGGCACGCTTCCATGGCCAGCTGCAACATGGTTATTTCCTCTGGAATTTTCAAAAAATATCTCTGCGCATCCCAAATATAAACAACTGACCGCTTTGGCCCGCTCTCGCCGTAGACCTTTTGCAAAGTTATCCGATTTACCTCCTCTGTTTCTGGGTTCACCAGCTCCGTGGAGATTTTTTGCACCAATTCAGGAGCAAACAATTTTTCTGTGATAATACGATTAATTTGCTCAAAAAAGTGCCCGTCCGCCCGTCCGGACAGCATTTCCTCGGAATCCGTTTGCGTATTGTATCGGGTCGCGTTGTAGGAGCCGTCTGCATTGACGATCATTTCTAAGATGACGGCAACGGTCCCACGCTTCGCTTCAACCGTGTCGACCGTGGTCAGCACATCGTGCCGGTAGGAAATTTGTGTCGGTGTCAGCATAATCTCCTCCTACGAAAGGCCCTCAGAAAGGCAATCTGGCATTTCCTGATCATCCAAGGAAGGACGTGACGGCCCATTGGCCGTTCTGTAGCGATAGAGGCTCTACGCGTTGGCAAAGAGCCATAACGAAATCATCGCCCATGCCGTTGGGATCTGCCAAAGTCAAACGCAGTCTATCATCAGTTGTTAGTTGAAATTTCGGGCAATCAGGCGGCAACGATAGGAGGTAAGCAAATTCAAAATAGGTTGTCTCGCCGGGAATGCCTCCGCGTCCTTGGCCCGTTTCAATTCGTTGTGTCAAGTTACCTACGCACCTAATGGCCGAGGGGGCGAAAGACTCATAGTGAGCGATCGCAGGATCGGGAAGCCCCTCATAGCAAGCACAATCATCACTATGGTCCTGTACTTTATTGGCCCCAACACCTGGGTCATTATCATTCGCCGCACGGAAAGCCGCGAGGAAGCAATGGTAGCGGAAAAGATCCAGTCGTTTTTCCGGAGGAATCGGCGGTTGTTCCCGATCCATTACAGCGGTCCAATTTTGTGGCAAGGCGTGGCCGTCTGGGATTTGCTCTTGAATTTGTCGCCCAACGTAAAATCCAAGGCCGGCAAGTGTCGAATCTAGGTTCCTGTCAGGCACTTGGGGCGTATGGCCCATAAAAGTTATGCGGCCATCCACAGCAAAAATGTACTGGACGCGGGAAATGAACGGCGGTCCCCAGGCGAAGATCCCATCGCTGTCGAGAACGGGGTTGGAGAACAGCTGCCAGGGTATGCCATCGATCTGGTTTTCCAGCGCATGGCCTATGGGGCGATCAAACCCGAGCACGAGTGTCTTTTGCGCGTCCACATAGTCTCGAATGCGAATGACGGGCAGTCCGGCAGATTTCTTCAATAGCGCTGCGGCATGGGCCAGATTTCTCCTCTCAATATCCCCAACCCTTCCTTTAGGAAACGTCTGTCCTATGGTCATCGCTTCCTGATCGATGGTACCGCCTAAATTCGCACGCCTTACGGCAGCTTCCAGTCGCGCATCGACGTCCGGAGCAATGACTCCCAATTCGCCATCGGCCAGCGCCTGTCGGCCGAGGCGCTGAAGTTGATCCTTTAAATCGCCATCTGGCAATAGTTCGGCCAATACTTGGATTTGAAAGGCGACGATTTTGCCGCGCACGATTGGTGCCACTTTTGCATTTTCACGCAATGATACGTGTGCCAATTCATCCAAGATGCGCAGTGCCGGCGTCTGTTGCGTAGAGCGAAACGGCTCCGCCCTTTGTGCCCCACCGACAGTCATCGCAAAAGTTTAGCAACTACTCCATTGATTGTCAATTCTTAGCGAAGAACTGAGAGTTTTTGCGTGCGAGCCGCCGGCGCTCCGGCAGGGGTAAAAAGAAAGGCCCGCCGCGCCTGTGGCACGGCGGGCCCGCTAGGGAAAAGGGCGAGCCATTCGGCCGGGCGCCTAGAAGTCGCAGGCAATGGCCAAACTGCCGCTCGCTATTTTATAGTCCGAACAGAAAATTCCGCCCAATGAGCCGTTCACCTTCCAGTTTCTTGTGATGTTCCCACAGATAGACAGCGTGGCTTCTACCGTGTCGGACTGCTTGGTTTTGAGTGCATCGGTCGATGCGGGAAAATCGATCGCCGAAAGAATGTTTCCAACTTGATTCTCTTCGTTTAAGCTTACCATGCAGTTCGCTACCGCACGCAATGTGGGGAGGACAATCGCAGTCAGGCCAGAAAAATCTGTCCTCGTGGCGATTGGGACGCGATAGCCGATGCGGCCGGTCGCATGAACTCGCCCCTTCGGAGTGCCAATTTGACATTGCAGTCCGGGCATCGCCGTCCAACGCACCTGCTTGAGGCCCACCAGGCTAATTGACAGCCCCAATCCGTTGAGGTCCGACTTCCATTGCTCCACGTCCAGGGATAGCGACGGGCCCAGGCGCACTGCAGAGTAGATTTTGGCCAGATCCATCTCTCCCTCAAGGCCGGCATGGCCAACGTGATAGGAAGACCGGGTGCCCGGGAGCGCAGAGAGGAAGGAAAGATCGGAAGCCTCTAGCCCATCCAATAGGTTGAGATTGCGAAGGAGTATCTTTGCCGAAGAACGAATATCTCTTTGCTCCTGAGATGATGGATCAGCGATCCAGGATTTTATTTCTTCTCTTAATTGTGAAATATTATTATGTGTCGGCATGTCGCTTTCGAAAATGACGGGTGCGTATGTTGTGATGAGTTCGTTTTCGATGGTGCTGCGCGCGGAAGCAAGATCTAGCGACCCTAGTCCGTATTGGACAGTAATATTTCCCATCTGTCCGCGAAAATTAGTTGCTACGCTGCGACGCAGGGATCCGCTGGTGGTCCATTTTTTTGCGATGGCAATTTTCCCGACGGCGCCGGTTTGGTGTGCGTGAAAATTGGAGTCCAATGCAGCGCCCAAAAATGTGCCAATGAGGGCGGGATGGATATCGTTATTACCCGCTACAAGGTCCAAAATCGTCGGAAGCAGCGTCTTCGCGACTGGCATCAAATTCGTGTCTCCGCCTAGTGAAACCCCGAGGTCTTCCAACTTGGCGGAGCTCTTGCCAAATCCCGCGGCCAGGGTCAGAGACAGCGGCGCGGCAGGATTACCGGCTAAATCCCAGGTCCTGCCCCCGATGCAGCCGTAAGATCTGGCGGCGGACGGTTTAAGGGAAATTTCGACTGCAGTGGATGGAATTGCATTCAGTATATTATCGACTGCTATGCTTCTGTTGCTTACAAAAGAGGCCGAAATGGCCGAGGGATTTACTCCAAGAGTAACCGATAGCCGCTTCTTTCTGAAAATGTTACCGTCGCTACCGCCGAAAGCGGAAAAGAAAACGCCTTCTTCGGTTGGAATCGCCCATTCGGCAGCTCCTCCTATGGCCTGGCTGCCCAGCCACAGGGCGTTCGTTAGGTCAAAGCTGAAGCCACTTTCTACGCTTGCTACAGGCGAAGGGGCCACATTCCTGTTGTTGCCCCAGCTCGCCCCGTAGGCGGGATTGTGCAGCAGGGGAGAAAGGCCAAGAAGGAAAAAGCGCAAGGCGCTAATAATCGAAAAAGATGTTTCCACGTAGGCATCTTTTCAGAAACGGACAAGTCTGGCAAGAATTTTTACAAAAATTCGTAAAATTTTCCCGCCCAAAGTTTCTCGCTATGCCTTTTTTCTACCGACGTTGCGGCCCTCCGAGCTTTTTCTTCCCCATTCTCTGCGGTGCTTTTGTCTGTCGAGCAAACTTCAAAAGAGTGGCTTTAGGACACTAAATTTTGTAAAACTCGAAAAGGGATTGTCAATTTTTCGGCAGATGCAAAGGAGGGCTGTGGGCAAGAGGATGTCTGTAATTCTTGCGCTCGGGCTGCTCGCTTCTGCCGTCCAGGGCCGCAACCTGGCAATTCGTGACGTAGCCATCGAGCGCTGCGCCGACTGCGATTTTCGGCGGCTTGTCAATTATTTTTCAGAACGCAATTACCGCTTCCGCCATGGCCTTTGCCGTACGGATCCGGACCGGTGGGAGGGCCTCTATGCGGTGCTTTTTTTGAACGATTTCGTCAAAAATCTCCCCAGCGACTGCACCGTTTCCTTCGAATTTCTTCTCGCCGCCGATCCGCAATGGCACCGCCTTACGATTCCACTGGAAGACATGCGGCGACGGAGCCGGGAGCTATGGCTTGGTCTGACCGACGAGCGCTGGGACCAGCTGCTTCCCGACGATTTACTTGCCTGGCGCGTCCGCATCCTTAGCGGCAGTGTCGTACTGTGCCAGCGGCAAAGTTTTCTTTTCCCTGACGGCGAGGGAAATGGACTTGCCGCGGAGTTGCCCCGAAAGCAGGAGGAAGTTGAAGAGGACTGCGGGGACTATGGGATGTTGAAGCCGGCCGGTGGCCGTCCAACGGCGAAATAATTTGCTTGAAATTTGTCCGCAGGCCGGTACAATCTGCCTTCGTGAATGCTGCTGGTGTTGATAAACATGCGCCTGCGTCGGCTCCAGTCGAGGCTGGATCGTCCGGAGGCGCAGCCCTAAAGCAGGAAAAACCGACCGACCTGAGTCCTCAAGTCGTGGCGCAAACGGGTGCGACTCAAAGACTCGTCGAAGCCTCCTCTGCCTCTCTCTTGCCGGAAGCCGTAGGTTCCACGGCGGCGGCTATCTTTGGCGCAATGGTGGATAGGGCAGTGTCCGTCGAAGGGGATTTGAGCGATTTTGATACGCAGGGCCTTCGGGATGAGTTTTTGGCTTTTGTGGCGGCTGCCAAAGAAGCAAAAATTGGTGAAAATTTCACGGTGCCCATTCCGGGCAGTGGCGGGAAAGAGATCACTTTTAAGTCTTCTTCAAGACTGCGTGCGCTTTCCTCTACGTTAGCCGCAGAACTGGACGGGCTGCGACCGCAGTGGCCAAATTGGCTTTTTATGCTCTTTCAGTTCTTTTCGTTGGGCTTCTATGGGAAATTTAATCCGGATGAAAACGAGACACACGCGGCAGACGAGATATTAGATGGCCTAGCGGAGGACCATCGCATTTGTCGGAGAGGGAAGGGAGGAAGCGAGCGGCCGGCGACGCTTTTCGCCGCCTCCATTTTGGAGCTCTCCTGTTCGGCCGTTGCTGCTAGCGGCGGCAATGTCGAAAAAAATCAGATTGTCATCGAAATTGTCCAATCTTTCGCAAAGACCCTTGGAAGTCTTTGTGCTTCGGAATCCAATTCGCAGGTTGTAGCCCAATATTGGCATACGGCCGAGCTGATGGCGGTAGCTATTTTAAAAGGAGCTTTCGTACACAAAGACAGCAACTGTGACAGAAAAAAGCAAGTGGCCGATGCGTTATTTGCCTACATTAGTTCTCTGCCGCGCGATGGTACTGAAGATTCGTTAGGCCATAGGGTTGCCGCAAATTTGCGCGGCGTACATGGTTGGAATTTTCTTCTTTTCTGCTTTGCCCATGGCGATAGGCGTAAAATCTTTGATGCGGTGAGTAAGTGGAGTAAAGCCGACCAGAGGGACCTATTTACTGCCTTCGAGCGTTCTTCGGGCATTAATTTTTTAACGCTGGCGCTTCTTTCCGACGATACGCCATTCCTTGATAAGTTATATGGGCACGCAAAAACCATTTTGACCGCTGATGAGATTTTCCGAGTAATCTCTCAGCTGATTCCCAATAATGAAAGATCATTTAAGGACATTCTGGGCGAATGGCGTTTCGATGGGCATTTTAACATACTAGAAACGCATAGCTTTTCCGTGGCGAATTGGGACTGGCTACAAAGAATTCTCAAAGAAGAACATAGAACATACGTGTCGCAGTTTGTCGCCGTAAACGCCCCAACGGAAGACGGAAATCATCCAAGAGTTTACCTAACCGAACCCCGCCCCGCGGGGGAAACCGGAAATCGCAAATCCGCCCTCTCAGACCGTCCGATTGGGGCGCCATGAGCCTTTGTCGCCTTCTCCACCCTTCAGACCCGATGCTTTTTTTAATGGCGAGGGAAATGGACTTGCCTTAAAGTCGCCCCTGGAGCAAGAAAGTGAGCGGGAGAGGTGACAGAGCGGCCGATTGTGCCTGTCTCGAAAACAGGTGTACCGCAAGGTACCGAGGGTTCGAATCCCTCCCTCTCCGCCGGGGCCGCCCTATTAAAATTATCTCAATGGAAAGTTCATACTAGGCGGCCAGTCGAATTTAGCTGACAAAAATTTTAGGACAGTTAGCTGCGAACCGCAGCCCCATCCTTTTTCTGAAGAAGAACGAATAGCGTTAGCAGGCGAAGGTGAGGCTGGGGAGTTTGTTATAGAAATGAGTCGCGCCATTAGTGCAGGCAAATTACAGCCCACTGCCAGTGCGATTCTTAGCGATGTACGAACGAAAACTGAGGAGGCAGCGCAAAATTCGCGAGTGTCATTGCTCAAGAATGTAGTGGTTGTCCTACGGAAAACTTTTCTTTCCTATCGAAGTGTTGCCGCGCTGACTGTTTTAGTATTTGTTGGCTGGCAAATATACAGAAAAGGGGATGCGCAATAGATGTATAAAAGCCGTGCGCAGGCCTACGAGATACGGAATCCCGCCGGCGACCCTACGCAAGTGCGCATCGTGAAAGAGCTATCGGGCCGCCGTGACCCTGGTAGCACTGTCACCGAAAACATGGCAGCCTCCGCCATTGGAGAATACTTTCATCAACACGGAGGGAGCACCGGAGCTCTATGTGGGATCGGCTTCCGCCATCCTCGATGGCGGGCTGGCGATTTCCATGACAAAGGCGGTAGGGACGCGATTTGATCAGTCAACATTAGTCACCAGACGGAAGGAAATCAAGAAGGAGGAGTTCGACGCAATAATAAGTTCGACGTGTTCTGGAGCGAAAGACGGACGGAATTAGAGTCTAGGCGGGCCGTGGTGGCGATCTTTCCTGCCAGAATTGCAAAATTTTCGACGAAAAATTCTCGGGACTTTCCCCTTGCCCTATAACTCGGGTCCGCTAGTCGACTGAACAGGCCCGGATGGCGGAATCGGCAGACGCGTCGGACTCAAAATCCGATTCCTTCGCGGGAGTGAGGGTTCGACCCCCTCTCCGGGCACCGCCGGAAAATTTTGCCACCGGAACAATGCAATGGATAGAGGAGATGCCAATGGGCACAGATCCGAATGGAGTAAAGGCCGATGGTTTTTGCGTCACCTGCCAAGCAAGGAGCGGCTGGAGCGGGTCCCTCTCGTTGGCCCACTGTTGCGACGCGCGCAGGATGCGAAATTTCTCTGGTCCTTTGAGAAGGAAGAGGTTGTGCCGGCATTCCTAATCGGCTGGGTAGTGACGCTGTCTCCTCTGTTTGGCCTACACACAGTTTTTGCGGTCCTCTTGGTCCTACTTTTCCGCGCCAATTTGCTCATTGCGATGGCGCTGCAACTTGTCAGCACACCGCTTACCCTGCCATTCCTGTGGCCGTTTCTCTATGCCGTCGGCTTTCGGACAGTTCTGCTATTTTCGGAAGGACAGGCGGCTGTGAACTTCATCGACCACCCGCTATTTGGAACGGGCCGCTTCCTTGCCCGCGCTTTCGCTTTTATCGCCCTTGGCGGTGCGCTCGTAGGTTTTGCCTGCACGATCTTCTCCGTGGCTGTTTTTTCCATTTGCCGGCGCATCTGGCCCAAAAGAACGGAGGGGCGCTAAAGTTCGATCCACAC
>JAIRTQ010000006.1 GCA_031254835.1 Puniceicoccales bacterium
GCAAAATCTTCTCGCACAATCCCCCGCGGCGACGAAGGCGCCGCGGGGGCGAAAGAACATGGTCCCGGCCGATGAATTTTTCGCTCCGCTAGCTGCTATGAGTTCTGGACAGGCGCTGCTCTAGTAGTTGGCGCTGGGCATCGGCACTCGGCAGTCTGGCCAACTCCTCCGGCTCCAGATAGGAAAAATCAACGGCTATGCGGGAGAATGGCAGTGGCAGCCGCATGTGATCCCAGCTAGAAAGTCGCAGTGCGGCGCCGTAGCGAATGGAGACGGCCACGATGGGCAAGGAAGACTTCAGCGCGAGGTGAATGGTGCCCAATTTGCAACGGCAGCGGGGTCCCACGGGCCCGTCCGGCGTGATGGCAAGATCCCAGCCCCGGCGCAGGTGGCGCAGGGCTTCGCCATAGACGCGCAGTGCGCCCCGCCTACTGGAGCCGCGGACAGAGCGAATGCCCAGCTGGCGAAGCAGTTCCGCCAGCCACTCGCCGTCCCTAGAGGAGCTCACCATGGCCGCCAGGGGCCGATCGCGAAAAATGCGACGGTGGATCTCTCCGATCACGAACAATTCGCAGTGCCACAGCGCAATGATGAATGGGCCGGGTCCTTCGACCAACCGGCGGCAGGAGGGCGCAATACGGATGGACAGAGTCTTCCACCAGAGACGCAGAGGCAAAGAAAGCAGGTAAGTGGGCAGCCGTTTCCAGCGGGAGACGGTGCCTTCGGATGGGCTAGACTTCACCATTGCCATGCTCCTTCCAGTGGGACAGGACGCCGGAGAAGGACCCGTTCGAAAAAAGAACGGCCACCCGAAATTTGCCAGAATCTTCGTCCAGCAGTTCCCGCAGCCGACCCAACAGCGCACAATTCTCTTCAAAGGCAACAGCTTCCAGCACTTTTCCCCGCAGACGATTCGCCATTTCTGTCGGACGTAGGCGCATATTTTCCGGCAAGGCGGTGGGGCGGCGGAGATTGGCGAGAAGACATCGGTCGGCGAGGGAGAGAGCGGCGGCGAATTCTCCCTCCAAAATTCGGCCCATGGCGGTCTGCGATGCCGGCTCGAAACAGGCAATGAGTTCGCCCTCCGGATAGAGCGCTCGCAGAGCGCGGAGAACCTCCCGAATGGCGCTCGGATGGTGGCCGAAGTCCTCGTAAACGGCGCAGCGGCTATCCCGCTGAAGCAGCCGCTGGCGCCGGCGTACGCCGGCGAAGCCGCGCAGATCGATCGTTGCAGGCGGGGTCGATCGGCCGTGGGCCGCCAGGATGGCCATGGTACCATTTCGGGCATTAAACTCACCCAATAAACCGCTATTAACGGCTGTGCTGTAGCGCTTTGAAATGATTTCCCATGCCGTCCCGGATTGGCCGACCGCTACGTTTCGAATTTGAAAATCGTTGTCCTTTCCCAGTCCGACCGAACGAGCTGCTGTCCAAGGGAATTTTGCCAGTAGGGCTCGGCAGCGATTACAGTCGCCGTTGTAGAAAATTTGTCCGTGACGCGGAACGGTACGTAGGAGATGGTTGAAGACCCGCTCCACGTCGGCCAAGTCCCGAAAAATGTCCGCATGGTCGAATTCTATGCCGCCGATCACAAGCGTGTGGGCCCTATAGTGGATAAATTTGCTGCGTTTGTCGAAAAAGGCGGAGTCGTATTCGTCACCCTCCAGGACGAATGGAGCCAGACAGTCCCCCAAGTCGGCGCCGCAGGGAAAATCCAACGGTGCACCGCCAATGAAATAGCCGGCCTGAATTCCAATCTGCCGCAAATAGTAGGCGCAGAGCGCAGCCGTGGTAGTTTTGCCATGGGTGCCGGCGATCACGAGCCGATGCCTTTTTTGTAAAAAAAACTCAAAAAGAAACTGCGGCAGCGAGGTGAATGGGACGCTTTCCGCGTCTAAAAGCCATTCCGCCTCCGGATTGCCACGGCCGACGCCGTTACCCACGACAGCCAGATCTGGGCTGAAGCGGGCGATATTTTCCTCTCGGTAGCCGTCAAAAAAATTAATTCCACTGGCCCGCAGCAACTGATCCATCGGTCCATAGACGGCCGAATCGCTACCGCCAACGACACAGCCAAGCCTCTTTGTCATGATGGCCACGTTTCCCATTGCCACGCCCCCAATGGCGAGAAAGTAGATCTTTTCTGTGCCGACCAGCATGCACGCCGTTTATAGACGGACCGGGGCAAAAAAACCAGCCCCTAGAATTCCATGCGCTCCGAAAGCATTTCAGAGCTGTGATACTCCGTTGCAGACAGCGCAAAGCGCCCCTTCTATCTGCTGCGACCTCCTCTTTTCTGGCGCCGAACCACTCTAGAATTGATAGGACCTGGCAGCTCTCCACCCTCGCTCTCGACATCTACCTCGAAAGGCCCGCTGTCGCTGGATGCCGTTCCTCCTCTCGAAAATTTGGAAAAAGTCGGGAAACCGAATGACGAAGCAAATGGGGGAGGCGAACTTAGAACTTCGCCCGGCCGCCTTCCCGGCTGCCCCTTGGCCGATCGTTTTGCCATCGCAGTAGATTTTGAAGGCGGCTTACGCGCTCCACGCTTCGCCTCACTGCCGGGACGGGCGGCCTTCCCACCCGGTTGCCCACCTCGTAAAGGCCGCTTTCCTTGCAGTGCCGCCTGCTCCCGTTGCTCCCTCTCCTGGAGTATTTTCATAATCTGCTCCATGTTATTCAGAAGTCGGGTCTTCTGCTGCTGCGGCCTAGCGTCCGTGGCCGGATCAGACTGAGCTGCGCCCATCCCGCCCATCCAGCCGGCGCCGTGGAGAACCGGCCCATCACGCAAATTTAGGAGAGCCAGCATCGAGCCCAACCGGACGGAATGCGCCATCAGCCGCGCCGCCTCCCTAACGGCGTCTACGGCGGGGGCGGAGCCGTCAAGATTGGCCCCAGTCATAGACACGGAGGAGGGCAACTGCGCCGAAATCGGAATAGCTACCGCGGCATTGCCGAGCAACGTACTTGCCCTCTCCTGAATTTCCTCAACTTTCCGCAGCATTTGGACCGCTATTTCGCCGACGGCTCGTTCCGCGTTGGTCAGGGCTCGATTCGCCGCGACTATTTGGACCGCTGCTTCGTCTACGGCTCGTTCCACGTCGGCCAGGACCTGATTCGCCGCGGTTTTTTCTTCCTCCTCATCCGCAATGAACGTCATCAGATCGGAGAACGCGACAATGTAGCGTGTTTCGAGATCAATGCTATTGGCGTCCTCCGGTTCGGCAATTTCTAGGGCCTGCCGTAAAAGATCCAGCACTTGCCGCTGCTGATCAGGCGTGATAGGCTCGCCGCCGACAACGTAACGCCGCGTAAACTCCTCAATGGCACGCAGTCCGTTCTGTAACGTCGCCAATCTTCGAGCATTCTCGTCGCTGTCGCCGATATTTTCTACGGTTGCCAACAGGAAAGCACTGACCTGAAAGCTCGCCAATATCGCTTGAAGGAGCTGCACAAATTCCTCCGGACTTAGGCCCTCTTCCACCATCAAATCGGCAATTACGTCAATGCCCATACTGGTAGGCTCTTGCAGCAGCACACTCGCGGCACCGCGAAGCGCGTCCGTCAGGGGCGAAGTATCTGGCGAGGGAGTCCTCGACCCACCTCGCTCTCCCCCCCCCAACCCATCTGGGAAGGAAGGGCGAAGACGACCGGTGCCGGCTGCACTGCCGAAATGGACAAACGAATCAGACATGACTCCAATAGTAATATTTTTTTTTAAAATGCAACACTACAGTTGATAAAATCCATCCGTTTTAATGGAAGATTTCGCAGCCGACGGCGGGTAGCATATCGTTTCGGACCTAGCCGTCTGACGGTTGGCTACGGCGAGCGGTAGGACAGCCGGCACGGAGCCAGGCGCCAACGAATCCGTCCAGATCTCCATCCATCACGGCTTGCACATTGCTCGTTTCGTAGTTCGTGCGGAGGTCCTTGACCATTTGGTAGGGCTGAAAGACGTAGCTGCGGATTTGATTTCCCCAACCAATTTCCCCTTTTTCGCCGTAGAATTTCTCCATGGCGGAGCGTTTTTCGTCTTCCGCCCGCTCGTAGAGGCGAGCCCGTAGAATGCGCATGGCGGAAGCTTTGTTTTTGATCTGTGAGCGTTCATTCTGGCAGGTCACTACGATGCCGCTGGGCAGGTGAGTTAGGCGTACGGCGGATTCCGTCTTATTCACATGCTGGCCGCCCTTCCCGCTGGATCGATAGACATCCACCCGCAGCTCATCGTCCCGAATGTCCAGCTCCACGTCGTCTTCGATGTCAGCTACTACGTCCACGGAACAAAATGAGGTGTGCCGTCGGCGATTGGCGTCGAATGGGCTGATGCGGACTAGCCGGTGCACACCCCGTTCTGCCCTCACGTAGCCGTAGGCACTGCCGCCGATAAGCCGAAAAGTGGCGCGGGAAATGCCGGCGCAGTCGCCCGCCTGCAGCTCTTCCATTTCCACCGTAAAATTTTTCCGCTCTGCCCAGCGCAGGTACATGCGCAGGAGCATGTCGGCCCAATCGCAGGCCTCCGTTCCGCCCGCACCGGCGTGGAGTGATAGGATGGCGTTGCAGCTGTCGTGGG
>JAIRTQ010000018.1 GCA_031254835.1 Puniceicoccales bacterium
AAATCAGGCTCGCTAGGCTACTGATGGCTTTCACTTGGGCCTCATTCCCTTCCCGGAGGTGGTCCGCCATGAGGCTGCGTAGGCGCTCAATTGCGGACCCAATTTTTGCTCTATCGTACGCTCCGTCCGCCCGGCGCTCCCGGAAGGCATCCGCGAAAACTTTTTGGGTCTCTAGCCACTGCCTCCTCTTTGGATCCCGCGGAAAACAAGTAATGGTAGCGGCAATTTCTCTATTCAGCTTTTGATAAAGGGCGACAACGGCGCGAGTGTATTTCGTATAGGATAGCTCGTTTGGGTGACTACAGCCCTCTCCTTGCCGTTGTTTTATTTGCTGCTCGATAGCGAAAATTTCTTTGCCTAGGGTCGTGGATTGCCCGCTTAGCCTCCCAATCCCTATCCTCTCGCCGACCACTTCTTGGTCGATCTCTCTCGAGACAAAGCGTATCCAGTCCTTAAACTGTTTCGGCATTTCACCGCTAGCTCTGCTTTGTTCCAACTCGCGTATGATTTCCGACACCTTAATGCTAATGTTTGCTTTGCACCGCTGGATTTCATTTTTAGCGACAGTCAAAGTTTGCGCATGGCTCGATCCATTTGCGCCTTTGTATAATATTTTCTTTAGGGGAAATAGCGACTCGAGCTCTTGCTCTTTCCGCTCCAGTTGGCATAGCTGCTTTTCCAAATCTTGAACTTCTTGTAACCCCTCCTTCGCTTTCCCTTCTGCCACGCCGATGGCGGCGTCAAGAAGCTCCCCACTATTTCCGCTGGCAATAAGCTTCTCCCCTAATTTTAGCTTTTCCTGCGATGTGTTGACATCTAAGTTGATTCGCTCGAGCTCCAGCTTCTTAGCGCGCAAGTCACTAACTTCCTGGACATACTTCGGCTCGTGCCAAGATGGTCTCCCTCGTAAGACCACAATGGTGGGAAGTGGAACGGCCGCGACGGCTACTCCCGAAGTAACGCCAGATCCAAAAACGGAGCGGAACCAATCGGCAACGTTCTGCCAAAAACTCCGCCTTTGGCCAGATACTCTCGTTGAAATTGCTCCCCCGGGGACCGGCGACACCGAGGCGTCCGCAAGAACTCTCCTTTCGCTGGAAGCGGACGAGATTTCCGGCTGACGAGGGAGATTTAAATCGAGCATTCGAAACGGAGGAATCTTAATGGCCATGCCGGATTGTAGCCGACATCGGCTCTTCCGTCAACCTCATATGGGGCGACGGCTGGCCCAAACGGCTAAAAACTGCCCGCCGTGGCATACCCATTTCATCCTTCGCTGAACATGGCAGACAATTCCCATGGCCGGGAAATTTTGTGCCTTCTAAAGAATTTCCCGTTGACGGCCCAGAGCTTTCCCCATTGCTGGCGCAATGGGGCGGTCTGTGGACGAGAAATATCTCTGCGGCGTGTTTTGGTTCGTGCTAAGCTTGGCCGCCTGTCAAATCAATGACGTCGCCATGAAAATTTTGAGCATCCGCCTAAATCCGATTCAGACCACCTTCCTCCGCTTTGCCTGTGCCGTTCTTGTCCTTTTGCCCTTTTTAGCATCCGCCGGTCCGGCCCGCTTTCGTTCGACGCGGCCGCTCCTACACCTATTCCGCGGCGGTACCCTTTTTGCCGCCACTGCCTGCTGGTGCGCCGGCCTGCGCCATGCCGCCATGCCAACGGCCGTACTCATCAGCTTTTCAATGCCCCTTATCTTGCTGGTTTTTGCCCGCATTTTCCTGCGGGAGCAGGTTTCTGCCTGGCGCTGGGTGGCTACGGCGATCGGCTTCCTTGGCATAGTTTTCGCCGTCGGCTCGACGGGCCTCGATTTCTTTCGGTGGACCGCCATCCCCCTCCTCCTTTCCGCCACCTTTTTCGCCGCCCTGGACGTGCTAAATCGCCGCTACGCCCACACCGAATCTCTCTGGGCTATGATTTTCTATGGATCGCTTTGGACCGCCGTATTTTCCGCCTGGCCCGCCATCGGCCGCTGGACCGCGCCTAATGCCTACGAGTGGCTGCTGGCCGTCCTGCTCGGCATCGGTGCGAACGTCCTGCTCTACTGCCTCATGCGGGCGCTCCGGCTCATTGAGGCCTCCGCCACGGCGCCATACCGCAACATAGAATTTCTTTTCAGTCTGCTCTTCAGCTACGTTTTCTTTGGCGAAATAGTGGACCGCTCCACCATACTGGCCGCGGCCATCGTCATTCCGGTCACCCTCGCCCTCGCCATCCATGAGGCGCGGTCCGGCGGCGGTGCGGGGACCGAGCACTTTCATTCTTGCTGCTAGCCATGGTTACTTTGCTCATTCTTGGATCTCTCGTTCCGCCGCTTTTGCTGGTCCTTTCCCTGCGGAATCCATTCCGTCGGGAAAGCGTTGTCCGCTTCCTCCGCACGCCGCTGGTGGATCGGGGACTTTTCTTGGTCGCCGCCGCAATTTTTCTTGGCAAAATTTGCCACCTGGGCCAGGCGGACTTCGGCGACTGCCGACTGCTCCTTTTCTTTGCCTTTGCCCTTCTGGCGATCGCCGCCCTCCGGATCAGCTATGGCTTCCTCGCCTCCCGCGCACTGGCCATCTTGCAGCTGCTCTGGGCCAACGAACTGCTGAAGGCCGGCATGGGCTACTATGGTCCACTCTGGCTGGCGGCTAAGCTCTACGCCTACTGCTGCGTCCTGCTGGCCTCCTACCTGACCATATATCCGTACCGCCTGCGGGATTGGCTCTGTAGGAGAGCCCGCCGATGAGCACCATCGATGGATCAGCCCTCCGGCGCGCTTCGCGCGCCGGGGGGCCGCGGCCGATTTCGCCGGCCGTGACCCTGGTTTTCATCATCTCCGGACCGGCCGGGGCGGGAAAGACCACCCTCTGCCGCAACCTCGTCGCTCGCTACGGCCACCTCTTCGCCTACGCCGTCACCACGACCACCCGCCCGCCGCGCACGAGGGAGGTCGACGGCCGCGACTATCACTTTGTGGATCGGGCCACTTTTCAGGACCGGCTGTCCCGGAACGTCTTCTGCGAGCATTCCACCGTGCACGGCCAGCACCTTTACGGGCTCAGCAACGAAGAATTGCGCCGGCACCTTGCGGCCGGCAAGAATGCGCTGGTCACCATGGATCTTTGCGGCGCCACGGCGCTGCAAAAACTCTCCAGAACGGAGCCAGATCATCCGCTCTACGGCCGCACCGTATCCCTTTTTCTCCTGCCCCCGCCCGTTGAGGAATTGCAAACCCGAATCATGCGGCGGGAAAATGCCACGGCGGAAGAAATTGAGCGCCGTCTCCGCTCCATGCGAGATGAGCTGCGGGGCGCCGCTAACTACGATTACCTGCTACCGCCGACAACCCAAGCCAACGCCACTAGAAATTTTTTACACATCTATGAGGCAGAGCAGATGCGAAACCGCCGCCCATTTTCGTCGGACAGGTCGCCCGTTTTCTGTCCCGGCGAATCGTCGTGTGGTTCCTGCTGATAGCGTCGCTGATCTGGGGGGGCTCCTTCGGCCTCAACCACATGGCCATGTGCTACGTGACGCCTGCGGCCGCGGGACTGCTGCTCTGTGCCGTGTCCATGCTAATGTTTCTCCCGTTCGCCTTCTACGGGCCGGCCAGGAAACTGCGCCTCCCGCTCGCCGCCATCGGCTTTCTGCAGCTTGGACTGATGAACTATTTCTATTTGGGGTCTTTTGCCCACCTCGACGGGCACCTGGTCGCCCTTTTGAACCTCTCTGCTCCGCTCTACGTGGGCATCTTCGCCGATCTATTCGAACGGCGCCGGCCCTGGCAGCGGCTCTTTTTTGCGGCAGTTTCCATCGCCATCTGCGCCTACGCCCTCGGAACTGGAATTAAGGGCCGCTGCGTCGCCCAGGGCTTTCTTGAGTGTCAGGCGGCTAACTTGGTATACGGACTCGGCATGGTGCTGTACGGTCGTCTCATGCGGGCTCACAAAGAAATCCCCGAGCGGGCCGCCTTCTTCTGGATGTGGCTGGGAGCCGCTGCGCCGCTTCTCTGGGCGCTTATCATGACACCCTGGAGCAATTTGTCGGAACGGTTCACTTGGGCGCCGCAGCAAGTCGCCACCCTCCTTTTTTTGGCGATTTTTTGCGGCGGAATCGGAAATTTCCTCTGGAACAAGGGAGTGGTCGCCGTTTCCTCGGGCGCACTGCTGGCATTCACAAACTTACCTTGCGTCCTGGGCCTTCTTTTCGGTCGGCTTTTCTTCGGCGAGCCGGGCAGCTGGCCACGCCAGCTATTCGCCCTCGCCGTCCTGCTGCTCCTGCTGTGGCTCGACATAAAAATTACGGACGTCCGCGCTAAAAAGAAATTTTTTGCCGCCGAAACTTGCACATTTTTGCCATAGCCCCTTGACAAGGAAGGTGCCACAAAAAGAATTTGGCCATGGCAGAACGACATAATCGGTGGCCCGACAATGCCAAGGGGGCTTTCTACGTCGATGACAACTGCATCGACTGCAATCTTTGCCGCGAAATAGATCCGGAGATCTTCAAACGCCAGGAGGAAGGAGGGTTTTCCTACGTCCTTCGCCAGCCGGAAAATGATGCCGAGAAGGCCCGCTGCCGAGAGGCGCTGGAGTCCTGTCCCGTAAGCGCAATAGGCGACGATGGCGACAAATAGGGCCGGCAAGTCGCTAGACGGTCCCGCAGGAAGTCCCTTCCCGAATTTTCCCATTCTCCAGGAGGACAATACGCTCTGCGGGCGCATCAAAGATTTTGCCATGGCTGACTACTAGCAGGCCGGCGCCCTCCCGACGGCAAATGTCAAAAAGTAAGTCCCGGACGCGAATCTCCGCAGTGCCGTCTAGGGAACCGGTTGGCTCATCGGCAAGAAGAAAGGGCGGATGCAGCAGGAGGGCTCGGGCCAGCGCGGCGCGCTGCAGTTCGCCGCCGGACAGTGAGTGCGGTGCGGCGTTTTCTTTCCCAGAGAGCCAGACATCGGCTAGCAGCTTCTGGGCCCGCGCTTTGGCGGAGTGGAGGGATTCGCAGCCGGCGATACGCCAGGGCAGCAGAACATTTTCCAGGACCGTCAGTCCCGGCAGCAGGCAGTGATTCTGAAAAATGAAGCCGATGGTCCTGCCTCGGAGTATGTTCTGCTTTGACGCCGAAATGACGCGGCCATCCCAGAGAACTTGGCCGCCGGTGGGCTTCAGCAGCCCTCCCAGCACGTGCAGGAAAGAGGTCTTTCCGCAACCGGAACGGCCCCTAAGCACGCAGCTCTCACCGGAGCTGAGAGCGAAATCT
>JAIRTQ010000048.1 GCA_031254835.1 Puniceicoccales bacterium
TCCGTCGCCCCAATCCGTTTCTTTGCATTGCAAAATGTAGCCAACGCTCCTTTTTTTGAGGGAGGGATGCGCTTTTTTTCGAAACGGGAAATGGCAGATGAGCCCGCAGTAGAGATGCTTGCACTTGCATAGAGGGGGAGGCGGTACCCGACATGGCCACTCGTTTGGAACCTCTGAGCGAAACGCAGTAGCCGGTACCGTAATCCTGCTGCGACATTGCCCTGACGATAGCTAAACCCCATCTGCACTAGCGGCAGGCCACAGCTTACTTCGAAGCGATCCGCCGACAGCGAACAGAAGGGTCCCACGCGGAAGCCTCCGGCCCTGCAGAGATCTAATCCGCCATTCACCGTGCCGTGGGCGAAGTTGCAGGGAAGCAAAAACGAATGATCGAAAGGGGGTGGCGAGAAAGTGCAACCGGTGGAATTTGAAGTGGGCTTCAAAATGTTGGGGCGCACGGACAGCATTCCCAGCTGGCCAATAAGGCTGATCGAAAGGTCGCGGCCTAGGGTTTTGCGATTCATCCATTCTTTGCGCAAGGAAAGAGCCGCCAGGGCACAGGTTTGTCGCGCATTAATAAGGCTTGCAGTGGGATTCGCCACGCATAGATTAGCCCTTCCTTTGCTGCTGCGCGATCGTGACAGGTCGATCCGCTTGCAATAGCTCCGACCTGCGCCGAAGGTGAGAGAAAATGAATAGGGCGGAGAGAGGTCGCATGTTTTCCCGACTAGGGAGCCGTAGGCCGCTGTTTTGTCAGCTTTGACCGAAAATTTGTATTTTGACTTAGGCGCATGCCGGTTCTTCAAAAATGCCTTTTTGGTCCGAATTTCTCCGCCAAAAATGGAAAGAAATGCCCTTTCCTCTCCGCCGGGAAGGGATCTTTCGACCGAATCCGCGATGGCCCAATTGCCGATGCAAAGCGCACGGGCTATCCCAAAAATTGGCCCATCGCACAAACTCGCGGTCGATTCCGCGCGGGCGAGAGCTGACAAAAAAATCATCGCGGAAAGCGCCAGGCGGAGATTACAAAAGAGGTTCGCCGACGGCATCATGTGACAGGCCCGCAAAAGCCCTAGTCTTTCTGGCCGTCTTTCGGTTCTGCGCTGCCGCTCAAATTGCGGTAGAAGCTGCGCCGGTCGGCGACGAATTTCCGCGCCGCGGCCGTGAGCCGTTCCGCCACGGCCGGCTGGGATCGCGTGAGCTGGCTGAAGCGGTTCTCCTGGGCCATGAAATCGCCCACGTCCTCTGTCGGATCGAAAGAGTCCAGCCTGAGAGGGTTTTCGCCCTTCTCCGCCCGGCGTGGATCGAAGCGGTAGAGTGGCCAGTAGCCGGACGCGACGGCCCGTTTCTGGTGCTCCAGCTGTTCCCGCATCTCGAAGCCGTGGGCGATGCACGGGCAGTAGGCAATGATGAGAGCAGGCCCCGAAAAGGACTCCGCCTCCTGGAAGGCCTGAACCGTCTGGCTGTCCCGGGCGCCGAGCGCCACCTGCGCCACGTAAACGTGGCCGTAGGACATGGCGATGCGGCCCAGGTCCTTCTTGGCGATCACCTTTCCCGCTGTGGCGAATTTTGCCACGGCGCCGATGGGAGTAGACTTGGACTGTTGCCCACCCGTGTTTGAGTAAACCTCCGTGTCGAGGACGAGAATTTTGACGTTCTTGCCGCTGGCGATGGCATGGTCCAACCCGCCAAAACCGATGTCATAGGCCCAACCGTCGCCGCCGATGACCCAGACGGACTTCCGCACCAGCCGATCCAGCACGGCACAGAGCTCTACCAGCTCCGCCCGCTGGGACTTTTTCCACTCCGTCTTCAACTGCTCTACCCGCTTCCGCTGCCGATCAACCTCCGCCTGCGTGTTTTGCTCCGCACTGAGAATTTCCTGGATCAGCGGCCCGCATGCGTCCCCCTCCTTGGCCCGCAGCAGCTCTTCCGCCGTTTGCCGCTGCTTTTCGACGGCCAGCGCCATGCCGAGGCCGAACTCGGCGTTGTCTTCGAAGAGCGAATTGGCCCAGGCCGGCCCGCGGCCGTGGCCATTTTTGCAGTAGGGGGAGGTGGGCAAGTTGCCGCCGTAGATGGAGGAGCAGCCGGTGGCGTTGGCGATGATGAGTCGGTCGCCGATGAGCTGGGTCAGCAGCTTGATGTAGGCTGTCTCGCCGCAGCCGGCGCAGGCGCCCGAAAATTCAAAGAGCGGCCGGCGGAACTGTGAGTTTTTGCCGTCGACTGGGAGGGCGGAGCAGTCCGGCTCCGGCAGCTGGCAAAAAAAATGAAAATTTTCCCGCTCTCGCTCCAGCACCTGGCCGTGGGGCTGTAGGGTGAGCGATTTTTTTTCCTTCTCCGTGCGGCTTTTCCCTAGGCAGGCCTCCACGCAGAGGCCGCAGCCGGTGCAGTCCTCCGGAGCCACCTGGACCGTGAACTTACAGTTGGAATTTTCTTTTGATCGGAAGTCCGTGCATTGGAAACCGTCCGGCATGTCCTGCAGCTCCTCGGCCGGGAAAAATTTGACCCGAATGGCGCCGTGGGGACAGACGAGGGCGCAGCGGTTGCACTGGATGCAGAACTGCGGATCCCAGACGGGCACCTCCTGCGCGATGTTGCGCTTTTCATAGCGGACCGTGTCCGTGGGCCAGGTCCCGTCTACCGGCATGGCGCTCACCGGCAAAGACTCGCCCTTCTCCTTCAATAGTGGAATGGTTACGTCGCGGATGAAGGCGGGCAGATGGCCGTAGGCACAGTGCCGTTTTTCTTCCTCGGGCGGCAGGGTATGCCTATCCAGATGGACCGGAAACAGGTGCGCGATGGAGTGGTCAACACAGGCAAAATTCTTCTCTACGACCTCTTTGCCTTTTTTTGCGTAGGTCTTTTCGATGGAGTTTTTGATGGCGGCGATGGCCTTTTCCCGCGGCAGCACGTCCGAAATGGCAAAAAAGCAGGTCTGCATGACGGTGTTGATGCGACGGCCCATGGCACTTTTCTGGGCCACAGCGTAGGCATCGATCACGTAGAAGCGCAGCTTGAGCTCCAAAATCTTTTCCACGACGGAGCGGGGCAGCTGGGCCTGAATTTCTTCCGGTCCGTAGGGCGCGTTCAGGAGCAGCACGCCGCCGGGTGCAATCTGGCCCAGCAGGTCCAGCTTCCGCAGGAAGGTGAACTGGTGGCAGCCGAGGAAGTTCGTCCGTCCGATAAGGTAGGGGGCTTTGATGGGCTCCGAGCCGAAGCGGAGATGGGAAATGGTTATGCCGCCGGATTTTTTCGAATCGTAGACAAAGTAGGCCTGGGCGTAGTTGCCCGTTTCCTCACCGATGATTTTGATGGTGTTTTTGTTGGCTCCAACCGTGCCGTCCGAGCCGAGACCGTAGAAGAGGGCACAGAAGCGCTTTTCCTCGGCGACCAGGTGGAAGGAGGGGTCATAGGACACGGAAAGGTGGGTGACGTCATCCGCGATGCCGATCGTAAAGTGTTGTTGCAGTCGGCCGGCGAGACTGGCCTCCAGGATCCCCTTCACCATTGCCGGGGAAAATTCTTTCGAACCTAGTCCATAGCGACCGCCGTGGATTGCCGGCTGGAAATCCGCAGGCAGCTGGCCCGTGGCCCGGGCTTCGTCGATGGCGGCCCGCACGTCCAGGTAGAGTGGCTCGCCGACAGAGCCGGGCTCCTTGGTGCGGTCCAGCACAACTACGGTGCGAGTGCTTTTGGGCAACGCGGAGGCGAAATCCTTCACGGAGAAAGGCCGATAGAGGCGCACTTTCACCAGTCCCAGCTTCGCGCCCCTGCCGTTCAGCTCCGCAATCGTTTCCTCGATGGTCTCGACGCCGGAACCCATGGCCACGAGGACCGTGTCCGCGTCCGCCGCTCCGCAGTAGTCGAAGAGTTTGTAGTGGCGGCCCGTTCGCTTGGCGAATAGATCCATAATCTCCTGGACCAGCTTGGGCGCCGCATCGTAGAAAGTGTTGGCGCGCTCCCGGCCCTGAAAGAAGACATCCGGGTTTTGGGCCGTGCCGCGGGCGCTAGGCATATCTGGGCTGAGGGCTCGCAGGCGAAAGGCTTCCACCTCCAAGGTGCCGATGAGGTCGCGGAGCAGCTCGTCCGGCAGCGCTTCGTAGCAGTTGAGCTCGTGGGAAGTGCGAAAGCCATCGAAGAAATGCAGAAAAGGCACCCGCGTCTCGTAGGTGGCCGCGGTGGCGATGGCGGCGAAATCGTGCGCCTCCTGGACCGAATTGGACGCGAAGAGGGCGAAGCCGGTGCT
>JAIRTQ010000001.1 GCA_031254835.1 Puniceicoccales bacterium
GTGGCAAGGAGTAGCGGTGCCGTTTGGAAGAGAAACATGAGAGATAGCGAGGAGAAAGTTGTTGTTGGTTTAGGTGCTGCTGGTGCAGAAGTGCCTGCGCCTGACGTTCAGTCCGTGAAGCCTAGGCTGTTGACGGCGGAGGAATTGTTACAGGGCGATCTTGGGAGTGAGGTGAAGGTTCGGCGTGCAAAAAAATGTAAGAACGTCAGTGTCGGCATCTGCCACGTGTTGGCTACTTTTAACAATACAAAAATTTCCATCAGCGATGCTAACGGGGCAGTTCTTTCTTGGTCGAGTGCCGGGAAAAATAACTTTCGCGGATCACGAAAGTCGACAGCCTATGCCGCGCAGGTTGCTACACAAGACGCCGCACGGGCAGCTATGGCGCACGGATTAAAAGAATTAGATGTGTATCTCAAGGGGCCGGGGCCGGGCCGCGATGCGGCCGTGAGAGCCTTGCAAACTTTAGATTTACAGGTTAATAGCATACGCGATGTAACTCCACTTCCACACAACGGATGTCGTCCCAAGCGTCCTCGGCGCCCGTGATACTAACTATCTATTACCGGAAAATTTACCGCTATGTCTCGCTATACAGGACCGAAAACGCGTATCAATCGCCGCTATGGCATTGCTGTCTTTCCGCCCAACAAAGCTTTTGAGCGTCGTTCCTATTTGCCTGGAATGCACGGTCAGCGATTGCGCCGTAAGGTTACCGAATATGGCCTAGGGCTCAACGAAAAGCAGAAGGCTCGCATTCATTACGGACTGACTGAGAAACAATTTCGCCTGACATTTATCCGTGCCAAACGGGCAAAAGGAATTACGGGGGAAGTGTTTTTGAGTTCACTAGAGATGCGTCTTGATAGCGTCGCCTTTCTGGCCGGGTTCGCGCGTACTCGACGTTCGGCGAGACAAATGGTTGGCCATGGTCACTTTCTGGTAAATGGCCAGAAGGTGGACATTCCGAGTTATGTTTGTTTCCAGGGGGATCAGATTACGGTGCGCCAGTCCGACTCAGCTCGAAATCTCGTCATGAGGAATTTGGAAGATACCCGTTACCGAGTCGTTCCCGTGTGGCTGCAGACGGATTCCAATGCTCTGTCTTGCACCGTGCTTCGTACTCCAACGCGAGAAGAGATCGCGCTGGCCGTCAATGAGCAGATCATTGTTGAGTTTTACAGCCGTTAATAGTACCGGAGAGGGCGATGACCAGAACTTTAGGGAAATTTGAGCTTCCAACGCGCCTGGCAAAGGTGGAAAATTCTGCGACGGACACGTTTGCCTGCTTTGTCGCCGAGCCATTTGAATCTGGCTTTGGCCGTAGCATTGGAAATACGTTGCGGCGGATTCTGCTAGGTGCCACTGAAGGCGTAGCTCTCACAAATGTACGCATCGATGGAGTGCAGCATGAGTTTCAAACGATTTCGGGCATTTTGGAGGATGTGTCGGAAATTATTTTCAATTTAAAGAAAGTACTGTTCAAAAGTAGTGCGCGAGAAACGAAGGTTCTTTCTCTGTCCGCAGCTGGAAAGGATGTTGTTTACGCAAAGGATATTATCGTTCCCGCCGACGTTTTAGTCCTTAACCCGGAATATGAACTTTTTCACATGGAGCCGCAGACGAGGTTCCACTGCGAAATGCGGTTGAATCGCGGTCGTGGCTATCGTCTTGCAGAAGAGAACGAAAAGCTTGACAATGTCGAAGGTGGGATTCCTTTGGATTCGTCATTCGGTCCCGTCCGTAAGGTTAATTATTTTGTCGAAGGTGCGCGTGTTGGTCAGCGTACGGACTATGATCGGCTTTCGCTGGAAATTACGACAGATAGTCGCGTGTCGCCGCAAGAGGCTCTCGTGGAGAGTGTTGCAATTTTACGGCACCATCTCCATGTATTTGACGATCTTTTTAGTGAGGAAGTCGTTTTTCAGCATTCCGAACGCACTGGCGATGGCGACCAAAATAGGCTGCAGAGGTTGCTCTCCATGAGCGTTAATGAAATCGAGCTTTCCGTTCGGGCAGCCAATTGTCTGAATAATGCGAACATATTGACAGTTGGTGAGTTAGCTTCGAAAAGTGAAAGTGAAATGCTACGCTATAGGAATTTTGGGAAGAAGTCACTCACGGAGATCAAAAATCGCCTGGAAGATTTGGGGCTTTCGCTTGGCATGAAGTTAGAAGATTACCAGTGAGACCGTTTCCATCGGAGAACTAGCGCCATGCGACATAGAAAGCATTCTTTTCAACTCGGAGTGAAGAAAGAGCACCGTGCTTCGCTTCTGGCGGGTCTTTGTGCGGCGCTGTTTCGCCACAGCTCCATCCGTACGACGCTCGCTAAAGCCAAAGCTTTGCGTCCCTTTGTGGAGAGAATTATTACATTATCTTGTAAGGCATTGCGTGCGGAGCGACCCGAAACAAAGTTGCACTATCGTCGTATGGCTGTGGCGCGCGTGCGGGACCAGGAAGCCGTAAAAATGCTCTTTTCCGTTCATGCGGAAGCGTTTCGTGATCGTCCAGGCGGATATACGCGCATTTATAAATTTGTTCCAAGAATAGGCGATGCTGCAAAGATGGCTACCATCGAACTCATCCCGGCGGATGACCGTGGCTACCGGAAGCGTTCTCGTTCACGAAAGTGCTCGCTGACTCAAAGCCCGAAGGCGGAAGAAATTGCCATAGAACCTGCCGATTCCGTTTTGATTTCCTCAAAAATTCGCAGCCCGGTGCGGCATTGAAAAGCTTTCCCCCGTGGAGGATCATTGCGCTGGAGCAGAGTGCGCGTATGGCGCTGATATCGTGTGAAATGAATAAAATGCCGATGCCGTTAGTCCTCTGCAACTCTGCCAACAGACGAAAAATTTCTCCTTTTATTTTTGCATCAAGAGCGCTTGCGACTTCGTCGCAGATCAGAAATTCTGGGCTAACAGCCAATGCGCGCGCTATGGCCACCAGCTGCCGCTGACCCCCGCTGAGTGCCAAGGGCCTGCTGTTCAGTAGAGAGGTGCTAAGATGCACAGCGTCTAACAATTCGGAGATGCGCCGCTCCCTATCGTAGCGATTCATTTGGGGGAAATGGATGTGAAGCGGTTCCGAAATGGCGGAATGGACCGATTGGCTCGGGTCCAAGGTCTCGGCCGGCGACTGAAAAATCATCTGCACCTTCCGGTGAAAAGTTTTGGCCGGATATGCAAAAGCGGACTGGCCGCCAAGAAGGACCATCCCATTTGTAAGTCTTTGCAGGCGAGCTAGACAGCGGCCGAGCGTACTTTTTCCGCTACCACTTTCTCCGACCAGCCCGAGGCATTTTCCCGGGGAAATCGTGAGGGAAACATTTTTCAATACCTCAAAATATTCTTTTTTTTGGAAGCCGCGACGAACGTCGAAACAGATGGTACCATCTTGGATGGCAAGATGTTGTGAAGAATGCGTAGGTTTTTGCATGGCAGGAGGGCTCCTCTCATTGGGCTGGGCGAATTATTCCGCCGCATAGAAGAACAATTTCGTCTGCAAGATATTCTGCAAGAGGCATGTCGTGCGTGATAAAGAGCATAGCAAACGAAAGCTCGGCCTGGAGCCGTTGGATCTGCTCAATGACGGTTCGGCACGATTTTTCGTCGAGAGCACTGGTTGGTTCGTCTGCAATCAGCAACTTTGGTCCGTTGCAAAGTGCCATGGCCAGCATGGCGCGCTGTAACATTCCGCCACTTAATTCGTTAGGATAGCTTTGGAAAACTCGTAGAGGATCGGGCAATTGGAGCTTTTCGAGCCAGTCTAAGGTGCAATGTCGCGCCGCTTTCCGTTTTAAATTCTTTTGGTGGAGCAAGATACACTCTGCAATTTGATTACCAACGGCCATAGAAGGATTGAAGCAGGCCATGGGCTCTTGAAATACATAGGTAATCTTGCGACCGCGGATGTGCCGCAGTTCCGACTCCGACAGATTTTGTATCTCCTTCTCTTCGAAGATGATTCTTCCATTCAGTTTGGTTTTTGGCGGCAGAAGTCGGCCGATGGAGAGGGCTGTCGTGGATTTGCCGCTGCCGCTGGCCCCGGTAAGGGCCAAGGTCCTACTCATAGGAATGTGAAAATGCACACTTTTAAGTACATCGGCAAAATTTCCGCTGCGCGAGTCCCAGAAGGAGATAGACAAATCCTCGACGGTAAGGAGCGCTGGCGGATCTTCCAACATGCGAAAGTTTTGCGGTGGCGATCGAGATCACGCGTTCTTATGCGGTAGAGTTAATGGGCGCGAGAAAATTTTTTGGCACGGACGGTATCAGAGGGCCATGGGGCGACGGAGTGATTTGCCCTGATTTTTTCCGCGCCATCGGCTGGGCTCTCGGAAATTTTCTTTTGCGCCGCGGCGGGACAAAATTTCTTGTGGGTCAGGACGGCCGCTGGAGTGGAGATATCCTGCAAGCAGCTTTCGTAGAAGGACTTTCGAAAAAAATCTCCCTGATTTCGATAGGCGTTTTGCCTTCTCCCGCCATTAGCTTTGCGGCTCAATTTTTCGCCGTTGATGGAGCCATAGCCATTACCGCATCCCACAACTCGCCGGAATACAATGGGATAAAGTTTTTTGATGGACGCGGACGGAAGTGGTCCGAACGGGATGAGGTAGAATTGGAAGAGCTGATTTGCGCAAAGCTTTCTGCCGGCACGGAATGTGAGGTGAATTCGGAGAGAGCGTTGGTGAATTGGCGCGAAGAAGCAATTGCCGCCTATCGAGACCATTGGCGAGGAATTTTACCGGCTAACTGCCTCCGAGGGAAAAGAATCGTTCTGGACTTGGCCAATGGGGCTTCCTCCGCTATCGGGGCGGATTTGCTAGCATCTTTGGGGGCCGAGGTGTTGCCCATAGGGGATAAGCCCAACGGCCGGAATATCAACCTAGGTTGCGGTTCCGAACGTCCTGAATTCCTCGGCGAACTCGTTCGCAATTCCGGTGCCGATTGGGGATTGGCCGTAGACGGCGATGGCGATCGGGCGGTGGTTTGCGATCGAACGGGGACCACATTGGCCGGCGAGCACTTATTCGCACGCATTACGTTGCATTTCAGGAAGATGGGAATCGCTGCGCCCGTAGTTGCGACGGTCATTGCCAACGGCGCTTTGGATCGGCACTTGGCAGCGTCTCAGATTCCCGTTTTGCGCGTGGCCGTAGGCGATCGAAATGTTGCGGAAGCCATGAAATTGCACGGGAGCCACTTCGGAGGAGAACCGTCCGGCCATTTTCTTTGGACCGGCGCGGGTCCGACGGCCGATGGACTCCTGACCGGCGCACTCTTTTTTTCCACATTTTCCGGGCCTCCATTGGACTTGCCGTGGCAGTTCCCCTTGCGGCCGGTCGCATCGGAAAGTATTGTGCTAAAACAAATTTTGCCGTTAGAGCGGGCCCATCATTTTTTAGAAATGCAAAAAAAAGCAGAAATTGCGCTGTACCACGATGGCCGAGTTCTGGCGCGTTACTCCGGTACAGAGAATAAGTTACGGCTTATTGTGGAAGCTGAGGATGGACAGGTGGCCTGCCATTGGCTGGAAAAGTTGCGCAGTGCGTTTTTGCTGGACCTGGCCAACGAGGGCCGCTGAAAGATTCCGTGGAAAAGAAGATGGAAGGGTCATCGGCCTGGCGGGCTGCGGCGAGGAAAGTTATTGGGGTAGAGATAGATGCGTTGCGCCACGCGGCGGGCGTTCTTTCGGAAGATTTCGATCGGGTCGTGTCGCTTATCTTGCAGCGGCGGGGGAAGGTCCTTCTTTCGGCTGTCGGGAAGTCCGCGTTCATTGCTCAAAAAATCGCGGCAACGTTGACTAGCACCGGGACGCAGGCGCTGTTCATCCATCCTACGGAGGCTCTCCACGGGGATTTAGGCATTCTTTCGCCGGGGGATCCGACGATCCTTCTCTCCCGCAGCGGGGCAAGCGACGAGCTGCTCTCTCTCATTCCCCTTCTGCGCCGTCTGGGCTCCACGCCTATCGCACTCGTGGGCAGTGCCCATTCGCCTCTCGCTAGCCGCTGCGACTACGTGCTGGAAGCCTTTGCCGGCCGTGAGGCGGATCCGTTGGGCATAGTTCCTACCAGCAGTGCCGTAAGTGCTCTCGCCGTGGGAGATGCTCTCGCTTGCGTGCTGATGATGGCCCGCGATTTTCGTCCGGAACAATTTTCCCTGCTGCACCCGGGCGGGCAGTTGGGCCGCAATCTTTTATTTCGCGTTGCGGACGTGCTTCACCCGCTCGAAGAGGTAGCCCATTTGGGTCCAACGGCGGCCGTTCGAGAGGTAATTATTTCTATGACAGAGAGACCCTTAGGCGCTTGTTGCACCGTGGATGGGAATGGGAAATTTCTGGGAATCATCACGGACGGCGACATTCGACGGCTCATTCAGAAAACCGAGGATTTGCGGGGCATCCGCGCAATGGATGTGCAAAATGTTCAGCCGCGAACCATTCAGCCGGAACAGTCCATCGGCGAAGCGGTGGCCCTCATGGAATCTGGTCCGTCTCAGGTTAGTGTCCTGCCTGTTGTGGAGGAAAATGGTAAGTTGCTCGGACTGATCCGCATTCACGACACGGTGGGCGATATGGGAAGGCAAAGTGCCGGGCGATGAATTCGGCGGCTGTAGGGTTGACTGGCGCTGGCGGTTCTGTCTCACCGGGAGTGATGGACGCGGCTGGGACCTTGCCGGAGATTTTGACCGAGCAGCTGAACCGTCTCACTTGCCGGCCTAGCTGGGAGGAGTACTTTCTGTCCGTTGCCCTCCTCATCGCCGCCCGGTCTCCCTGCTCCCGTCAGCACGTGGGCTGCATTTTAGTGTCTGCCGGGGAACAAGGTAATCGCATCATCGCATCCGGCTATAACGGCTTCCTTCCGGGTTTGTCTCACACGTCGCGCATTCGAGATGGCCACGAGTTGGGCACCGTCCACGCGGAACAGAATGCCATCGGCGATGCGGCGCGGCGCGGCGTATCCATTTCCGGATCCAGCGCTTACGTTACCCACTATCCCTGTATCCATTGCGCAAAGATTCTCATCGCGGCCGGCGTGCAAAAAATTGTTTACCATTGGGACTATGACAACGACCCCCTAGTTGACGAACTTTTCCACGAGGCAACCGTAGCGGTGCGGAAAATTTGATCGTTTTCCACTTTACCGACCGGCAAGAGATGGGCAAAAGGTCTGGCGGAACCGAGATTTTTGATGGCACGCGTTTTACTCGTCGACGGGCACAACCTTGCATTTCGCAGCTACTATGGCATTGGCGAGCTCAATCGACGGGACGGCTTCCCGACCGGTGCCATTTTTGGCTATGCGAGTACCATTTGGCGGCTCGAGGACACCATTCGCCCGGAATATGGCGCCGTTTTTTTCGATCTGGGCCGTTCCGCTCAGCGCGTGGACCTGCTGCCCGAGTACAAGGCCCACCGCAAACCCATGCCGGAGCAGTTGCGCCTCCAATTGCCACATGTCCGTCGCCTCGCGGGTCTTATGGCGTCCACGGTGATTGAACGGCAGGGCGTGGAGGCGGACGATTTGCTCGCTTCCCAGGCCATCGTCGAGGCGGCTCGCGGAAATTCCGTAGCTATCGCCAGCTCCGACAAAGATTTCGCGCAAATTGTTTCTCAAAACATCACCCTCTGGCGGCCGCCGGCGGTGGGGAGTCCTTCCTTTCGCTGGTCTCCCATGGGCCCTGCGGAAGTGTCGAAAAAATTTTCCGTAAGCCCGCACCAAATAGTGGATTATCTGAGCCTGGTGGGCGATGCGGCGGACAATGTGCCCGGAATCCCACGCATCGGGGCCAAAACGGCCGCAAGGCTGCTCCAGTTCTACGGCTCCGTCGAGGGCATTTTCGCGCACCGCGGGGAACTGACGACCACCATCGCAAAAAATCTCCACACCTTCGCCGATGAGCTCGAACGCAATAGGCGGCTCATCGCCTTCGATCTTTCCCTTTCTCCGGGTCCGTTAGAACGGCGCCCAATCGACTGCCAAGCGCTTGTGGATTTTTTGTGTGAATTTGAATTAGATAGCCTCATTAGAAAAGCCGTCAAACGCTATAGCCTCCGCCAGAGTAGCTTGTTTCCATCCGAAGCGTAGGAGCGTGGGCAATTTCAGCTTGCTGCGAGCGGTATTTTTTAGCCGCGCGGAAGGACTATGCGGCCGAGCGGCTGGATGGTAATTTCCTCGGTGAGCTCTTGGTGGGAAAGGACTGGCAAATCATAGAGGTCCAGCTCGATGAGTTTGCGGACGTAGCGGCGAATGTCCATAGAGGTGAGTAACACTGGCTTTTGCTCCAATTTGGCCAGGTCGCCCACTTCTTGCTTGATGCCCTTGAGGATGCGCTTGGCCATGTCCGGTTCCAGAGCGAGGTAGGATCCGGCGGAAGTCTGGCGGATAGATTTGCGAATGACGTCTTCGATGGTGGGATCGAGCAGGTAGGCCGCCAAGATGTTCTGTCCACCGGAAAATTTGTAGCTAATGTAGCGTTTCATGGTGGTGCGCACGTAGTCGGCCAGCAGCACCGGCTCCTTTTCCTTCTGACCCCACTCGATGAGGGCTTGCAGGATGCCCTTGAGATTGCGGATGGAAATTTCTTCCTGTACCAGCCGCTGAAGAACCTCTGTGATTTTCTGTACGGGCAGAACACGCATGACCTCCCGTACGATTTCCGGTGAGCCCTTTTCGAACTGCTCGGTCAGGAAGCGAGTTTCCTGGAGGCCGATAAAGTCTCCCGCGTAACGCTTTAGCACGAATGACAGGTGGTAGGTGAAGATCTCTGGCGTGCGGAGGAACTTGACACCGGCCTTTTCCAACTGTGGCACGTATTTTTCGGATACCCAAAGGGCGGGGATATTGGGCAGGAACGGAGTTTCCTCCCGGAAGGGAATGCGGAGAATTTCGAGATTCTCCGGCGTCTCGCGGACGATGACGGAGTTAGGCACCAATTTACCCTGGGAAATGGGCACCTCCTGCAGTAGCACCTGGTAGCTGCCCGCCGGGAGTGTGTCGTTGAAGCGCAGGTGGATGCCCGGAAATGGCACACCCAGGTCATGGTAAAGGGCCCGTCGCACCTGCATAAGTTGCTCGTTGAGGGCCTCCGCTTCGATGGAAGACTCGATGGAGGTGGCCACGTCCAACATGAGCGGGACGGTGATCGAGAAGGGCTCTTCGCTCTCTTCCGTCTTGTCCGGCACGTCTCCCTTCACGCCCGGCTTGGCCGCCTTCTTCCGTTTCTTGCGGCCTTTTCCGCTGGCGATGTTGATGAATGTCCTTCCTGCGAAAAAGATAGTGGCGCCTAGGCAGAAAAATGGCCCCTTGGGGAAGCCGGGTAGCATGGCGAAAAGGAGAGCGATTGCGCCGGCCAACATCATGGCCTTCGGCTGGGCGATTACCTGAGTAAAGACGTCCTTGCCGAGAGGGTTCTTCTCTTCCGAAGAGACGCGGGTGACGATAATGCCGGCTGTGATGGATATCATGATAGCCGGAATCTGGGAGACGAGACCGTCGCCGATGGTCAGAATGGAGTACACCTTCAGTGCCTTGTCCATGGACATGCCCTTCTGACTGACTCCAATGATAAGCCCCGCGATGATATTGATGGCGGTAATGATGAGACTGCAGATGGCGTCCCCTTTGACGAACTTCATTGCCCCGTCCATTGCGCCGTAGAGCTGACTCTCTTTTTCCAAATTTGCCCGCCGTTTTTTGCCCTCCTCCACGTCGATCGTGCCAGCCCGCATGTCCGCATCGATGGACATCTGCTTGCCCGGCATGGCGTCCAGCGTGAAGCGGGCACCCACCTCCGCCACCCGCTCGGAGCCCTTGGTGATGACCAAGAAATTGACGATGATGATGATGAGAAAGATGACCGCTCCCACGACGAAGTTGCCGCCCACGACGAAGTTACCGAACGAATTGATGATTTTTCCCGCGTGGGCATGGAGCAAGATCATGCGGGTTGTGGCGATGGCCAAAGACATTCGAAATAGGGTGGTAAAGAGCAGCATGCTCGGAAAGGTGGAGAAGGACAGCACGCCGGAGATGTAGAGAGACATCATCATCATGATCATGGAGATCGTTAGATTTAGCGCGATGAGCGTGTCTATCATTAACTCATTTAGGGGCACAATCATAAGCGCCAAAACAAGTATGATGAGCCCTGCCAGCAGGATATCGCTCACACGGCTAATCCGCAGCACGCACCCTTCAAATCTATCCGCTATGCTCACGTCCTAACTCCTTCTCTGTGAAAGTTCTTTTTTGGCAATAAATCGTAGCAGGCGCCGCCATAGGCCTTCTCCTCGGCCGAAGGACTGGCTTTCTTCCTGCCAGCGCTTTGGCTCTTCCAGCAGCTGTTGTACTCGTTCCGCTGCCGAACGGACGATGAGAGAGGGCCGGGAGGGCTCTAGTCGGGCCCGCTTCCGTTCGGTTTGCAAAAAAAGCTCTAATTCTTGACGGGCCTCCTCATCCCTGCCCAGATACCAGAGCACATTTCCTCGCAGAAGTCGATAGGCGCTGCGGGCTTTAGGGAGAAAATTTTTCCCGTTCAGCCGATCCAGATAGTGGAGTGAAACGGCGTATTGACCGTTCTGAGCGAGACAGTAGGCATAGGTGAGGAGAAGAAGCGGTTTCTGCTCGGACAGCTCCACGAGAGAGCTGTAAATGACGCGGGCCTCATCCCAGCGACCGTACTGCAGATAGAGATAGCCGAGCAAGCTGAGGAATTCTCTGTCTGTCGCTTCCATTTCGTCAGCCAACTTAAATTCCTTCAGCTGTTTTGGGGCAAAGGGATGCCCTGCCTATTTCCGTTGCGCGACCACCTCTCCACGCCGGCGGACTAGCGAAGCTCCTCTGTTGTCGCATCTTTTCTAACCTTACGGCCAAGATGTGAACAGCCTATAGCGATACTTTTCACTTGTCTACGGCAAAATTTTTTCAGCTGAGCTGCAGCTAGCACGGTTCCGCAGCTTGTCGGCAGGCCCGTGTGGCCGGGCATCACATTCAGTTGACAGCGGAACTGGTCGTACTATGCCAGCCCTAGTCCCGGGCGGCTAGCTCAGTCGGTTAGAGCAACCGGTTTACATCCGGTAGGTCACAGGTTCGAGTCCTGTGCCGCCCACCAGTTTTTTGCCGGCAACAACCGCATGGAGATATCCATAGCGGCGTCCGGATGGGGATTTCCTCCAAATAGTTAATGCTTTTGTAGTTGGCCCGCCACCGCGAAGAAGACCTTATCGACGGACAGCTGCTCCATTGGAAGTCCACCCGTCGATGGACAGCCGGGGGGCTGCAAAATGATCTTTGGGCCATCGAAAAGTGGTCCCGTTGCGATGGGGTTCGTTGGACCAAAAAGCGCTATCGTCGGCACGTTGTAACAGTTAGCAAGATGCATGGCTCCCGTGTCGACGGCCAGGGCTAGAGCACAGTTGCCGAGCAGCCGAACAAGTTCCAAGACGGTCGTACGGCCAATGAAATTGCATATCCGGTCCGCCGGCAGTCCGGCCCCAATTTCTTCCGCCAGAGATTGGTCTCCGGTGGAGCCCAGCAGGTAGATAGTTCTTTCTGGAAATTTGACTAAAAGTCTTTTCGCCAACTCCCGCCAGCGTTCCGGCGGCCAGCACTTTTGGCTGCGACAGTTGCTGGCACCGGGAAAGATGGCGATAGAGTGGCCGACCGACTCAAAGCGATGGATCGGCTCCCGGGAAAGTGTCGGTGGAAGGCCAATTTGCTCCAACGCGCTGTGCCAGATCTCAGTCCGGTGTTGCCCGGACGCATCGGCCGTCGATAGCCGATGGGTAAGTAGGGGGCGCCGGCGGCCGCAGAAAAAGCCGACCCGCACGGAAGCTTGAAGGAAAAATGCCTCCAGGTCGCCCCGATTGGAGTTGGCAAATAGAATGTGAAAGTCCGGCTGAGGACAGGGGAGCTGTCGAATGGCGCGAAAATAGTGGATCCCACGTTCCGGCAGTGCGATAGCGTCATCTACGAAGGGGAGCAGAGCGAGCCAATCGGCGTAAGGGCGTGGGCAGAGTAGTCTGATGCGCGCGTCGGGACGACCTAGCCGGAGAGAACGAAGTATAGGAAGCACCATTACGTTGTCTCCTAGCCAGTTGGGCATCCTAACGAGAATTTCCGTTTTTTTGGGCAGCGACTCTAGGCCTCTCAGCCGGCAAAGCTCCGGTAGTCGGTCCTTTCGCCATTGCAAATTCAGCAGCCGATCCCTCGGCCGTTTCCACCGGTTATGGGCCCAAAGCCAATCGTCGCGGAAATTTTTTTCCTGCAACTTATTTTCCAACCATCGGTCGGCGGCGAGCGCGACCGGTTCGCCGGCGGGGAGTGGCTCTAGGACGATTTTCCCCCGCCAAGGACCCGTCCGTTCCACGTGGGCAAGGGAAACGACGGCGGAACTGTACTCCGCGAGAATTTCGGCAAGGGCAGTCCCAATTGCGATTCGGCCACAGAAAAGGCTTTGAGTTCCCGACGTTCCCGCATACTGGTCGAACAGCAGGGCCACGCAGCGGCCGCGTTTCAGCAGGTGGCTGGCCTCAAGTAGTCCCGATCGGCGAGAGAGCGGTCTAACGCCAAAGCGGCCGCGACCTTTGACCGTGAGCCGCTCGATGGCTTTACTCCGGAAGGGCCGGTAAAGTACGGCAACATGCTCGCCCCGAATGGCCTCGTCAAGAAAAGGTGCGAGAACCAGCGCTTCGGAAAGGGTTTGGTGTGGGATGAGGAGCAGCCGTGCTCGGTCCATTTTCGCAAAATTTTTCCAGTCCCCAGCCAGAGAAAAGCTTCGACGAATGCGCCGCTTCGAGAGAAACGGCAGCGCTAGGGCAAACATTCCCAATTCGATAAGTCTGGCGAAACTGCGGCGGGCGACGGCGCGGCGCTGACTGACCGTGAGGTTTGGACAGGCACAGCGCAGGTTGGCAGCCATTATCGTGCGACGGAAAGGCGAGAAAATATAAAAGAGCGTACCGACGACCCGGCTCAAGGCAGCGACAGTCCAGCCCGGTAGCCGGGAGAGCAGGAAGCCGAGTACGGAGAGAGCCAAATAGCACATAGAAAGAAATTAGAGTGGAACTGCGCCCACCTCGGCAATGTCATTTCGCCGCCAGCGATAGGTGATAAACTCTTCCCTCCTAAGAAGAATTTCACAGCGGCTAAAATCATTCGGCATTTGCCAGCGAGTATCACCGATATGGCGTTTCCGTAGAGCCGTTTGGATAATTTCCGCGCAATATGGAGTTAGCTGCCGGTAGACCTCTACTCCGCCGATGACCCAGAATTGTCGTTCGACGGGAACTGTTGGGATGGAGAGCAAAAGCGAATTCAGATCTGGAAAAATGCGAACGGAGTTTTGAAATTCAGCCGGCAGTTCCCGTCGAGTCAGAAGCCAGCAGTCGCGGCCAGGCAGTGACCCGCCGATGGAGTCAAAGGTCCTGCGGCCCACAATTATCGTGTGCCCTATGGTTAGGGAACGGAATAGGCGCAGGTCTTCCGGCAGGTGCCAGGGAAGTCGACCGCAAGAGCCGACCGTGCCGGCCGGGTCCATTGCTACGATGGCCCGTAAATTTGGAATGGGTCGCTGCATAAACATGCCTTGACGGTGAGGGCCATTCCGGAGGCGGTTCAATGAATCGCACCGACCGGAAGTTTCTCCCGAAATCGACAAAGTGCTGCCCGTTCCGAAGGAGGGCCCACGCGAGCTCAGCTCACGCGGACCTTCATCCTAGCCGTACGCCACCGCGAAACGGGGCGGGGGGGCCCGAAATGAAATCCCCTCCCCTATTCGCCGGCGCTGCTTCTAACTATTTAGTAGTGGTCGTTTTAGCAGCAGCGTCTTTAGTGGCTGGAGCAGCTGCTGTCGTTGGCTTTCTTTTTAGAGCCAAATCATTGCGCGCCGCAACAGCATCGGCTGTAGCCGCCCTCGCCTCCGTCAAGGCAGTACTTTCTGCTGTGGATTTTCCAGAATGGCTTTTCATAAACAGGGCAGCAGCATCCGTGGCCAACATGTCGGCCTTCCCTTCTTCCTCGCCCACCTTGGTGAGCTTACTTCCATCAACCTTCGCTGCCTTATAGTTAGTGTTTATTTCTTTTGCCGTAGTATCGATTAATGTATTGATGGCTCTGTAGAAATCATTAAGCGCCGTCAATTGATCATCGCTAATTTCAGTACTTGCGCTGACGCCGTCCCTCAAGATAATTTCTGGGCTACTGCCCTCAAAACAAGAAATTCCGGCCAAAGCGTAAATCGCCTTAAGGTACTGTATCGCATCCGTAATTGAGGCTTTAGTTGCTAACTTCGATGGGCCAAAAGCCGTCGCATAAAGTGAAAGGAAATCCCTTCTTCCCGTCATGGCATCCATCTCTTTCGAGGCGTCTCTAAGGGCTGCGGCAACTATTCCTTCAGTAAGAGCACTAATCTCATCATCAGTAAGGTCTTCGGTCGCGGTTTTGCCGAATAGAGCCTTAAAGGCGGCAGCGCTAGCGGCGGTCTTTACTGCCGATCCCAGTCCCCCGTCGAGCTTCGCGGCGGCGACCGAAGTACGCGCAATACAGCTTGTTTTTTCGGAAGGGTCGAACAATTTCTTCACATCCGGCGCAGAAGATAAAAACTCTTCGGCGCATTTCATTATGTAGGAGAATTCTGCTTCCTTCTCTTCAATGAGAGCCTTTTGACGAGCAATCTCTAAATCGAACAATTCTGCAAAGTTCGCAGCCGGTTCCTTTAGGGATTCATTTGAATCTTCCATCTTATCAGCCAGCTTGAACAGCGCATTACCTGAAGACCCAAAGACGCATTCAGCATATCTGTTTAGGGCAGCTACAACTTCACTAGGCTTATTCCCACAATAAGGAGTAGTTTTGAAAACAGTAGCGACTGCATTGGCGGCAGTTATATCGCCCTTGGCGATCTTTCTGTCTGTAATGGCCATAAGGTCGCGGAAATTTCCCACATTTTGCCCACCGCTAAGCTTATTCGCTACATTAGTATCAACTGTGACAAATGAGACAGTTAGGATGCTACACGCTGCAAGAACCGGCGCCGCTTTCTCAATCTTTTCCGCAAGGCCAGATAACAGCTTCAGCCCGGTTGGAGCGTCGCTACTGCCCGCGGTAGCTTGGAGCGCCTTTTCAACGACACGCGCACCGTAAATATAGCTGATACCAAACGTGAAAACGGCAGCGACCCAGAAGAGGAACTTCTGAGCAGTAGTCAACTTCGATTTAAGAATACTATTCAAATCGCTCACAAGCTCCGGGCATTGACCGGTTGCTTCTATCTGGGTCGTCACCATGGCCAAATCCTTAGCCGTTACGATCGCGCTACTATCGGCACTATCAAAATTTGCCTTCACAAGCTCTTGTGCCGCAGCCAGAGCCTTGGCGGATACGTGGTACCTAGCAAAAAAACCAGGCGTAAAACTATCTGTCATATTTTTCCTCCTGCGCCTATCGTAGGGATTACATCGAAAGATCAAGCTTATTTTTGGAAATGTTTGGAAAGTCTACTTTTCTTTCCTCGCTCACGGCACTGGATGGCAGGTCTTTTTGGCGAATTTCATTTCGAAAAAAAACTCGTCCCAGTGAATTTTTCTGTTTCCATGGTGTCATGACATACGCTCCTTCTCGGTGGGACATTCTGCGACGTGAGAGCGTTTTCCTTGAGCCTCCCATCTTTCACATAGAGCGACAGCGCTACCGACAGACGGAGAGCGGCCGGGAGGGGAATTTCTACGTCATCGCCTGCCCGGAATGGGTGCAAATCGTTCCAGTAACGAAAGATAATAAACTCGTCCTTGTGCGCCAGTTCCGCTTCGGCTCACGGCAAATTTCTCTGGAAACGCCGGGCGGGATCGTGGATTCGGGCGAATCGATCGAGGATGCGGCCCGACGGGAACTGCGGGAAGAAACCGGTTTCGCCGCCGCCACTCTCCGCCCCGTGGCTACTCTGCGGCCCAATCCGGCCATTCAGGATAACAGGCTGCATATCGTTCTGGCGGAAGGCTGTGAATTGGCCGGCGAACAGCAGCTGGATCCCTATGAGGAAATTTCCATCGCCCTTTTTGAGGTCGACGGGGCCTATGAGCAGATCCGCTGCGGAGCAATTGACCACGCCCTCGCCATTGTTGCACTCCTATTGGCCCGCCCGCTTTTGTCGAACTAAAGCATAGACGCAGTCCGTTTTGCGTTGCTTTTTCCTGGAAAATTCCTATGGGCCGCTGACTATGACAGAACTTAGTGCTTACGGGCTTGTGTCTAGACTTAGTGCCGTAGAGCGGCGCGTACGGGAAAGGGCCGCCGATGACAAAGGCCAGCCAGCTATGGCTAACGTTCCGGACCTCATAGTAGAAGTGGCTTCAGAGCTGGGTATCAGCAAGATGGCCATCGTCCTATGCCGTGTGGTCTATGTGTCATTTGGGTGGTTGGTAAATCTTTTGCGAAAACTCTTTGGTTCTAGCGAAGAGTCGCTGCCGGAAGACTACGAAAACCTCGCAACGGACGTAAAGGGAATCGCCGAGCTGAAAAGTGGGCCGCGAAATCGGGAAAAACACGCCCTTCACGGCCAGCTGCAGAAAATATGTGCCGGTTGGGACGGCGGTACGCGGGCCATCTGGCAAATCATGCGGGCCATCCGCAAGTTGCCAAAAAATTCGCCGGCCGTAGCCGTGGCCGGATCCACCTTCCGGAAGTGGACCGAGTCCCTCAACGAGGTTTTAGGGTTAGAGCTGAAGCCCGTAGGCGATGGGACGGATCTGCCCGTGGCGTCGAAGGCGCTGAAAGCTGTCGACGCAGCCATTCGAAGGCACTGCAAGGGAGTGGTAGGCGGTTCCTAAAAGCCGTCGCCTAGATAAAATTTCCTACTCAACGCATCGGCAAGAAGCGTGCTACGGTCTCCGGCGGCAAGAATTGCGCCTTCGTGGAGAAGGTGGGCCCGGTCGACGATGGCGAGAGTCTCCCGGACGTTATGGTCCGTAATGAGCACGCCGATGGAACGTTCCTTGAGCCGGATGAGGATGCGTTGAACCTCTTGCACGCTGATGGGGTCAACGCCGCTAAACGGCTCGTCTAGAAGCAGTAGCCGCGGGCCTGTCACGAGGGCCCGAGCGATTTCCAGCCGGCGCCCTTCGCCGCCGCTCAAACTGTCCGCCCGCCGTTCGGACAGGGAGCCGATGGCTAGTTCATCCAGAAGCCCATCCACCAGCCGTTTCCGTTCCGCGGTGGCCAGCGGCAGCAGCTCGGCGATGGCCAGCAGATTCTGGCGGACGGTCAATCGGCGGAAGAGGGAGCACTCCTGGGGCAGGTAGCCGAGTCCGGCCCGGGCCCGTCGATGGACGGGAAGTCGGGAAATTTCCTTCCCGCCCAGGCATATGCTGCCGCCGCTGGGCCGCAAGAGACCGGCCACCATTTGGAAGGTGGTGCTCTTCCCGGCGCCATTGGGACCTAGGAGTCCAATAATTTCACCGGGGCGCACTTCGAAGCTCACGGAGCGCACGACGGTCCGCTTGCCGTAGCGTTTCTCCAGACCTCGCACCGCCAGCATAGCCACCCCCTAGCGCAGCAGCTGAACCCTCCCGAAGGACTGCCGCAACAGCTCCGTCCGCAGCTGTTCCTGCACATTCTCAGCGACCCATTCGCCGTGCCGCATTTGCAGGTGTATCGGTAAGACCGCCGTGAAAAGCTCGTCAATTTTCTGGAAAAATTCTTTGTCCAGGTAGCCGAGGCAAGCTGCCAATCGCGCCTGCCCTAAAAGGACTAAAGCCTCCGAAAGGGGCATGATGCGGGCGCTATAGAGAAGGGCGATGACCCGCGCCATGCGGTCGGGCACGCGATCGGGGAAGGATGCCTCCAGTTCCTTGCGTGCAGCAAGTTCCTGTTCCGCGAGTGCTTCACCTACGCCTGCCATGCGCCGCAGAATGGTTTCTTCGCTCTCTCCAAGGGTCATGCGGTTATGTACCTGGAAAATGCAACTTTCCGAGCTCGATACCGCACCCAAGAGTCCTCCAAAGGCACAGCCAAGCAATTGGACGGCGTGAGCCACCTGCTCAATTTTTCCTATGGCCACCAGCGCAGGCAGAAAGAGCAGCAATGAGACCCGTAGGCCAGTACCCATGTCGGAGGGATCTGCCGTAAGAAACCCCTTCTGGCCGTTAAAAGCAAAATTTAATCTCTGGGATAGAGCGCCATCTGCTTCATCCAACCTCTCATAGGCCCGAAAAACATCCAATCCTGGCAGTAGGCAGGCAAACTTCAGATGCTCTCCGTCATTGAAGCGAAAGTTCATTGATCGGTCATCGAGCAGCGCAATTTCCATTCGGAAAGTACGTTGGAGGAAATTCGGCCCG
>JAIRTQ010000003.1 GCA_031254835.1 Puniceicoccales bacterium
AAGTAGCTGCCACCCAGATCGGCGAAAGCGCCGCTTTCGCCGGTAAAGTTGACGCAGTAAATCGCCCCGCCGGCGCCGCCGGCCTCGTTGCCGCTGAAGATGGAGCTGTGCACGGCGCCGATGAAGCTGCCGTAGCAGTAAATCGCCCCGCCGGAGCCGCCGGCCTCGTTGCCGCTAAAGGCGGAATTGTGCATGCCGCCGGTGAAGCTGCCGTAGCAGTAAATCGCCCCGCCGTTGCCGTTAGCATACGACCCATTCCCATCAAAGGCGATGAAGCGGACGCCGCTCCCGACGCCGCCATCGCCCGAAAACGAAAAAAATCGGCAGTGGGCGCTTTCGGATTTTTCTAGAACCGTCAGCGGCCCGCCCTCGGAGAACTCTGCGCCACAGAGGCCGAGGTTTTTGTCGATTTCGACGTGATCGCTGAAAACGTAGACTCCCGACTCAAACTGCAGCGTGTCGCCGGAACTGACACTTTCCGAATTTACCAGGCTCTGGATGCTTTCACTGGAGTGCGTTGCGGGCACGACGTGGGTCCCGCCGAAGCCGCCCCAAAGAGCGCGCAAAAGGTTACACTAAGGCATAAAATCCTGCGTCCCTGCGTCCTCCATGGATGCAGCGTAGCGGCCAGCGCGGACTATGCAAGAGGAAAATTTACAAATTTTTGCGTAGACCGATTAGGCCACAAAATCTTCTCGCACAAGCCCCCGCGGCGACGAAAGCGCCGCGGGCAAGGAAAAACTTGCGGGAAATTTTACGATTAGCGTTAAAAGCAAACGAAAGTCCACACTTCAGTGGTCGGGACGACTGGATTCGAACCAGCGACTTCTTGCTCCCAAAGCAAGCGCTCTAGCCAGGCTGAGCTACGTCCCGCCGTTTGGCTGCCCGACAAGGATTCGAACCTTGACAAACAGATCCAGAATCTGCTGTGCTACCGTTACACCATCGGGCAACGGTCGGAGCAATGGGGTTTCGATCGGGCAGGGGCAAGTTTTTTCTGGCGTGACGGACTCCTGAGCCCACAGAAGCCTCAGCGGGCTGCGGTCTCCCAAAATGCGCTGGCACTGGATGTCGAAAAATTTTTCCTGACCTCGTGGGGGAACATTTTTTGATCGTCGCCAAAGGGCAGACGGATTTTGCGGATGCGGAACAGCTACGCGCTCTGCGGACCGGCCGGATTCTAATCGCATTGGATGGTGCGGCTAATTTTTTGCAAGAAAGGGACATAGCGCCAGATTTAACCATTGGAGATTTCGATTCCATCGATCGAGAGACACGGTCATTTTTGGAGAGGCACGGTACGGAACTCCTGCCCTACGCCGACCAAAACACAACTGATCTGGAAAAGGCACTGATCTACCTCGGCAAGAAGGGCTGCGCTTCGGTGCGGATTCTGCATGGCCTGGGCAGACGACTGGATCATGCGCTGGGAAATGTCACTTTTTTAAAGAAGTACGCCAAAACAGTTCCTAACCTTTCCTTAGTCACGGCAGATGGGCAGATTTTTTATTTTGGGAACGTTCATGTCGCCCTGCGGGCCCAGGTCGGCGCCCACTGTGGCTTTTTCGGCTGCCCATTGGCGCACATCAGCTCAAACGGGTTACAGTACGAAATGAACCGCTACTGCGTAGAGTTTGGCGTTTCGGAAAGCGTCGCAAATTCTTTTCGGGGCGTAGAGGCCCATTTGACCATCGCCGGTCCCTGCCTAGCCGCCCTGGACAGGTCCGCGCAAATCATTAGTCAAACGAAAATTGAGGAATAAAATCGCCGGTCCGCAGAAAATTCATCAGCCGTGCCTCCGCCGTCCGCATTGCCGCCGCTTCCGCAGCCGTCCCATCGGCCAGTCCAGCCAAATGCAGCCAGCCGTGAATGAGATAGAGGGTCAGTTCTTCTGCCAGATCCGTGCCCCTTTCTTGCGCGCAGCGAACGGCGCAGTCGACGGAAACGCAGATTTCGCCGGCAAAGTTCTCTGCCGGATCTCCAGGGAAAGTAATCACGTCCGTCGGCTCCGGATCTCCCAAAAATTTTCCGTGCATGACCTGCAAAGTGCCGTCGTCCAGCAGCGCGACGGAAAGCTCACCGGCGGGAATGGCATAGTCGTCCATTCCGTCCAGGGCCGCCAGAGCGGCCGCAAGCGCATTTTCGACAAATTTTAGCTGCCGAATTCCACAGTAGATTGCAATGGTTCGCACCGTCCCGGTCCACGAAAATTGTCTCAACTGGCAAGCGCCATCTCTGCTACCCGCCAAAAACGAGCTCGGAACAGATCTTAAATTTCACTTGACAAATGACATAGATATTAATTGGAGTTCAGGGACGCGTTGCAGGACGCCTTTCCGGTGGAGGTTAGCGCTTTTCATCGGGCCACCGATCAGAAATTCGTTGACAGCGTTTTCTGAAACAGGGGGAATGGCCGTCGGCGTAGCAGGACGGCACACGATGGATGAGAGCGCGGTTGAATCTTTAGTAGCAAAGTATCCTATCCTGGAGCGACAGCGAGATCGGCTAGCGGCCCTGCGCCTTGGTGCGTTTTGTTTTCATCGCACTTTCGGACTCGGGGAAATTGTGGGCTATGACGAGATTGCAAGTAGAATTCTCGTTAATTTTAAAGAAAAACCGCGCCACTCCATCGATCCCATCTTTGCCCTCAAGCACCTGAAAGTTCTTCCGGAAGAGCACATTCTGGTCCAATTTCGAAAAAACTCGGAGGCGATACAAAAATTACTGCGCGACGATCCGGCTGGCGTGCTGCAACTCATTCTCGCCCACTCGGATAACCTGCGGGCGACGCAGGCAGAAATTTGTGATGTCTTAAAATCCATCCTAACCGAAAAGGAGTGGAAAAGCTGGTGGCTGCGTGCCAAAAAGATGGCGGGACAAAATTCGCGAATCGCAGAACCGGAACAAAAAAGTGGCTACTACGCCCTGCGGATGGAGCCGGTGGAGCAGATCGATCGGCTGGTAGATGACGTTCTCGTAGCCAAACAATTGTCCAAGAAATTACAAAGCGCGCGACAGCTTTTAGGCGAAAAGGACATCGCTGCGCAGTCAGAGAAAATTGTGCCGGCCTACGAGGAGCTGCTGCGACTTCATAGGGCGATCGCAAGCACGGGCACGGACTTGAATCGCTTGGAGTTGCTGTGGCTCTGCGAAGACTTCGCTGCCGCCCTCGGCGTGGATTTGCCGGATGACATTTCCCACGAAGAGACCATCCGGTCCATCGACGCCGTGGCCGATTTGGCCAACAGCCTTTCCGTAGTGCAATTGGGCCGATTTCTTTCCGAAATTAGCAAGTGCTTTCCGGAAACATTTCTTTCCACCTGTCTACTCTTAGTTCGCAGCTGTACCGGTCGTACCGTCGGCTGTGCGGTGAATTTTCTGTTAGCAAATGGGCACCGGGAAGATCTATGTACTTCGTTAGAGCAGTGGCTTCGGGACGGCTCCATGCGGGCATCCCTGCTGGATTGGGTGCTTAGGAACCGGAATCAGGGGAAGTACCACGAGCTGCTGGCGCCGCTGATCGGGCCGAAACTGTTTCGGCTGGCCCTCGTCGCAGTCGATCAGGAGTCTCTCCGGCAAAGTGGGACACGTAAAATTCCTCTCGCTGAAACCATTTCTACCGATAAAGTGCTGGTAGAAGAGATTTTAACCCTTGATTCGCAAGAAATAGCCCAGGATCTGGCCCAAATGCTACTGGCAAATCAGGGCTTCGATCCATTGACCAGGCGGTCCATTCTGGCTCGCTTTATCCGTATTTTCCCGGAATTACAGAAGCTGCTCGATGGGAAATCGGCCGGTGCGCCCGCCGCCAAACAGTCCGAGGAAACGACACTGCTGGTATCGCAGGCCAGCCTGGATGCGGTGAAAATCGAATATGAACAACTGGTAACGGTCCGCATTCCCGCCAACACGGCCGCCGTGGAAGCGGCCAGGGAGGAGGGGGACCTGCGAGAAAATTCGATGTACAAAATGGCTCGCCAGGAGCAAGACGTACTGCTGTCCCGCAAGGCGCAAATTGAAAAGGATTTACAACGCATTCAACTGGTGAACTTTGCCGATGTTGATGTGGACAAGGCGCGGATTGGAAGTGTGGTAACTCTCATCGATAAAAAGGGCAAGAAAGAGCGGTTGGCTATTTTGGGCGCCTGGGACAGTGATCCTGCAAAAAAAATTATCGCATACCTAACTCCCTTAGGGCGTAGCATTTTAGGGAAAAAAGTAGGGGATACGGTAGAGATGGAAGGGCAGAGTCCGCGCACAATTTTCGCCATCGACCGTTGGGTGGATGTGGCGGCCAAACGCTAGCGCATGCCGCAGCGACCGAGGCAAAGGGCCATGGCGAAAAGAATTCTTGGTACGTTTTTTCTTCTTGCGATCGTGGGGATTGCCATTGGCGCGCTGGGCACCGGCGGCGCCGTCCTCTTGCTGATGCTATTGTCGCTACTCTCTCAGGCCGAGCTCTGCCGCCTCGTGGAGCGCTTTTCCGGCCGGCCCGATCGGGGCCCGCTGCTCTTTTGGACGGCGGCCATACTATTAGGCTCCTGGTATTTGCGCCAGCCGCAGGCCGGTATCTGGCTCAGCCTCATGGCCCTGCTCTGGCTGCTGGTCAGCGCCGTCGTCC
>JAIRTQ010000061.1 GCA_031254835.1 Puniceicoccales bacterium
AACTCTCTCAGGGAAGGCGGAAGAGACTGCCCTCGTGGGAGATTCAAACATCGATCTTCTCGCGACCCGGGCGGGGAACTTCGCCCACTGCTATCTCGTCACGACCGGCACACACGGGCGAGAGGAGCTGCTGGCAGCCGGCGCACGGAATGAGGACATCTTTCCCAATCTTTCGGCACTAGCTACGTCTGCCTTTGGACTTTCCGGCGGCTGACATGCGCTGGAGGCGACGGGCGAAATCATCTCTCATTGCGCGCGGATCCATTTCCTTCGACTCTACCAGGAAGACGACGAGGAAATCACTGCCACACAAGAACTCCTTTGCGACATGGCGAAATTTTTCTCGAAAAAATCGCCGCAAATGATTTCTTCGCACGGCGTTGCCCACCTTTCGAGACGCAACGAGGGCAAGGCGTGGAAGACTTTGCTCGCCAGCATTTTCCTTCTGGACCAGCAAAAAACCTAACCCCTTTTCGCGCAAACGGGAAAGCCGGAAGAGATGGAAGTCGACGCGGCTACGAATGCGCTGGCTGCGAAGAAAACGGAATTCCATGGGGCCTAGACGACGGTCAACCGCCTGCGGCCAGTCCGCCGCCGGTTGGACAGTATGGCTCTCCCGGCCGCCGTGCTCATGCGTTTCCGAAAACCACACTTGCGGATGCGAACAATTCTGGACGGATTATAGGTGGGTCTCACGACGCCCATCCGTTAAGGTGGCTCCGTTTCGATGCAAGAAAAATCTAAATCGTTTGCGTCCGCCCGTTGTTTGTTGACCTCACCATTCCATGCGCCCGGGCTATCCGTAAGCAAAATTTACTTGCCTTTTAGGTGTGTTCTGCCAATCGCTTCCCCAAAAAATGAGGTATATCACGTATGAATGAGGTGACTGTGATACCCGAATCCAATTGGTACAACAGGGCACGAGGAGATTACGCCACTACGGTCGCCTTTGCGGTTACGTGCTGTGCCTTACTCTCGGCTGGCCGACCGTCACTGCTCAAGCAAAATTATGAGGATTTTCTCAGAACCAGAACGTTTTCTGCCGCCCAAGAACAGATAGCGGCCGAGTGCTCTCCATCCGGCGGGGAGAGGGCCGCTTTCATATTGCTTATAATTTTCTGCTTCCCTGCAGCAATTGTCCTTGCCGTCATTTCCGGCCGTCGATCGAGACGGACGTGCGGCGTTCTTGTGGACAGAGCAAAGGTATCCGCCGGCGCGGAAGCATTCCTCGCGGAATGCAAAACACTCTTTGCCGGCTGGAGGGTTTCCGATGAGGATATGCCTCATTATATCGAAAGAAAGGCACAGCTTATCCATGCGGTCGCAATAGCGAACCCTGGAGTAATTCCTAAAAGCCTGCGAGAGTTGCCAAAAGTTGCCACCGACTGGGAACAAGTCAGCAAAGAAGAGTCGGCCTTTTGGCAATCCCTTTTTGCAGCTGCCAATGTGGGAATCGTCGCAGATTCCAGAGGAAACAGCATAGCTAGTCAAGTTAACAACCTAGCAAGATTTCTGTCATCCGCAGAAGCGGACACCATAGTCTCCTTGGGACGGCTTGAGGCGAAGATAAACGACTATGGATTTTGCACTAGTTTAACTGCCATTGGGACGGGACCGTCCATGGAGCAGCTGCAACTGCTTTTACGACAAATTTTAGCGTGGAAGGCAATTTTAGCTGCAAAATCGGAACTGGAAGAGCAAGAGAGACTCGCGGAAGCAACTCTAAGCTTCCGCATTAGCAGTACATTTATGATGCAAAAGGCGAGGCTGCGTTCCGACCACAATAAGGATTTTTATAGGCTCGAATATTTTTTTTATGACGCTTTTCCCAATTTCCGGTACGAGCAAGAGAAAAGTTCCAAAGCAAATACCCTACAAGAGGCGCTAAAAGAAATTCACGGAAAAGGAAATTTCACTAAAGGATTGCCCCACCCCAGCTTCGAGATGTTCCGCGACATGGCCGACGATTTGGGTCACATCCTATTTAGCACGGAATTATTCCCAAATGGAGGCCATAGTCACGTACCCTGGAAGGATTTTTGCCTGAAAGAGCCCGTCTACGACGAAAGCGGCAGCTGCACATTGTATGCATTAGTCAAGGCCGCCGGCATAAATTTCCTTTCGCCAGGGAAAAAATTTCCGCTGGCCCCAGATGCCAAGCCGATCCCGGCGGCGGCGGCAAAAAATCTCATAGACTACGTTAACGCATTCCGAATGGCCCTGCTGAATGAACTAGAAAATTTAGAGGTAGAAACAGCGGACGGATGGCGGCCCATTTGGGATGTGTACAAAGAAGTATGCGGCAAAACGGTGGCCAGTGCACGGCAAGATCTATCCGCACGGATAGCGGAGCTAGAATCCCTACTTTCTCTCGATTGAACGATTAAGAGGTTTTCAAAATCGCAAAAACCAATTGACCGGGAGAGGGATGGCATTTGCATCCGACCATGGGAAGCTCCGCCCGGATGCGAATTTTACTGAAGCTCAGCGGCGAGGCGTTGGCCGGTCAAGCGGGTGAGGCATTTTCTTGGGAGGCTTGTCGGCCCATTCTGGAGGAGATCGCTGCGCTGCGGGGCCGACCCTTGCAGCTGGCCATCGTCGTCGGCGGAGGGAACATCTATCGGGGCCGGGAGGGGCTCTTTTCGCAGGAAACGGGCGACCGAATGGGCATGACGGCGACGGTTTTGAATGGGCTGGCGTTGCGGGAGTTTTTCGGAAAAATGGCCATTCCCTGCCTACTGCAGTCCGCCTACCCACTGCCCACCGTCGGCCCCATCGATCCGCCCATTGCCCGGGAGGCGCTGGAGCGGGCTGCGATCGTAATTTTTTGCGGCGGAACGGGCCTGCCCTATTTTTCAACCGACACGGCCGCCGCGCTGCGGGCCCTGGACGTCGGAGCCGAGTTGCTTCTCAAAGCTAGCCCCGTGGACGGCGTCTACGACGCGGATCCTCGCACCAACCCAGCCGCCCACCGATTGGACCGCATCAGCTGCAGCGAAGCCCTCGCACGCGGACTCAAATTCATGGACACGGAGGCCCTCTGCCTCTGCCGCAGCAATCGACTGCCGGCCGTGCTCTTTTCCATGGAACGGCGAGGGGCACTGGCGGATATTATTGACGGCAAATCGGCCGGTACCACGCTGCTGCCGGAGTAGGTCATGGACGAAAAACAAATTCTAGCGCAGTTGGACGATGATCTGAAAAAAGTGGTACGGCACGTGGAGACGGAGTTCGCCACGATCCACGCCGGCAAGGCATCCCCCTCTCTGGTAGATTCGTTGGAGGTGGAGATTTACGGCGCAAAGAGCCGAATTCGCGACATCTCCGCCCTCACAACGCCCGACGCCCGCACCATCATGATTCAGCCCTGGGATCGGGGAACGGCGAAAGCCATCGAAAAGGCCATATTGGTGGCCAATTTGGGTTTTACCCCAGTGGTTGAGGCAGATAAGATTCGCTGCGTGCTGCCTGAGATGAGCCTAGAACGGCGCCGCGAGATGGTCAAGCGGGTGGCCGCCATGGCAGAGGCAGGTCGAGTTTCGGCTCGGACGGCCCGTCGGGAAGCCCTAGAACGGGCGAAGGCGCTTCAAAAGGCCGGCGCATTCTCAGAAGATGATGTGAAACGGCTGGAGAAAGAGGTGCAGAAACGGACGGACGGGACCATCGGGACCATCGGCAGCGCCTTCGAAAAAAAGGAAAAAGAGCTGCTCACACACTGATGGCGATTGCGAACTAGAATCACTCGGCTACAAAATAGTTTTCAATGGCCCTAGCGTTCCGCCTCCTTCCGATCAAGCGGGAGATGCGCTAGTGCGTCAGTTACAAAAAGGGAGCTTTCACAGGTTCGTCGGCATCGTCGGCGGAGATGGCCATTCGGACCGTGGCCAAGCCGGTCTGTATTTTTCTTTGTTCCGCAGCACTTCTTTGTCGGACCGTGACCCCGCCATGATTTCGAAAATAGCGGTAGCCGAAGTCCGAAAGCACAAAGTAGGTCCTCGCTTTTTTCATTGCAAAATAGAAGAGGAGCTTGTCCTCCGCCACAGAAATATGGTTACGTGATGCGAGGTCTAA
>JAIRTQ010000086.1 GCA_031254835.1 Puniceicoccales bacterium
CTGCGTCCCTGCGTCCCTGCGTCCCTGCGTCCCTGCGTCCCTGCGTCCCTGCGTCCCTGCGTCCCTGCGTCCCACATGGATGCAGCGTAGCGGCCGGCGCGGACTATGCAAGAGGAAAAGTTACAAATTTTTGCGCAGGCCGATCAGGGCGCAAAATTTTCTCGCACAATCCCCCGCGGCGCCTTCGTCGCCGCGGGCAAGGAAAAACTTGCGGGAAATTTTACGATTTGCGCTTGTTTTACTTTTCCGGCCGGATTGTGATCGTGATCGCTGCGTCTTCGTCGAAGAATTTCCGACCACTTTCTAGGTCATGGATTTGGACGTTTTCGTAGAAGGGCAAAACCGTGCGGATGTACTCCAGCAGTTCCGGACGGGCCTGGCAGCCGTCGATGGACTGCAGCCAATAGGAGTTTTTGCGGAGCAATTCTCGAACTTCCGTCAGCGCGGGCCGGCGAATTCGAAGAAATTCGTCAGCCGTTGGGCCGGACCGGTGCAATTCTCGGCCAATGCCGTGGATCATGCGAACCACATCGCCGATTCGGGCAACGTCCACCAGCGCAGCAGCACAGACGTAGCCGTAGTGGTCAAACACGGCGCTGGAAACCTGGTAGGCGTAGGGCGAATAGGTGTCCCCCATCTCCTTCCGAATTTGTACACGGAGCCGGTCCTCCAGTAGCGACGCCAGAAGGTCCAGATGCCGTTTTTGCGGGATGTTCCAACGGTCGTCGGTGGGCCAGTGGACAAGCACCAGCCCCTTAGGAATTTCCGAATCGAACGTGAACTCTGCCCACTGTCCTCGCGGCAGTTCCATGGGCACGTGAATTTCGCCAGGCTTACCTTTCCGCTTTGGCAGCGCGCCGAAGGTGGCGGCCACGGCCCTTTCTAGCCGTTCCGGATCCCCGTCCCCCACGATGGAAATTTCTAAATAGCCTTCTCGCAGTTCCGGTTCAAGCCAGCGGCGCAGCTCATCCATCCCGTAGGACTCCATCGTTTCTTTCTCCGGGTAGCTGAAGCGGTCGTCGTCGCCGTGAAGGAAGCGGTCGCCATAGCGACGCAGGGCCCCATTGGCGGTTTGCCCTAGGCTGGCGTAGACCTGCGGTATGATCTTGCGGGCCACCGCTTCCCCTTCCGGCCGAAAGCCGGGATCGCTCAGGTAGGCGGCCAACAGCTGTAGCTGGAGGGGAAGATCTTCCTCGGTCGTGTTGCCGTCCAGGTAGAAGGCGTTGGATCCGACGGAAAAATCCGCACTCAGCACGTGGCCGGCGGTCAGGTCCCGCAGCTCCTCCATGGAGTGCTTCCCGAGGCCGCCCTCCGTAAAAGCCCACTCGGCGAAGCGGGAAAGCCCCGGCCGATCCGCCGGTTGGCCTAAAAGACCACGGCCAAAGCGGATCCGAAGTCGCAGCTGGCCCGCTTCAAAGTCCGTTCGTTTAAAATTCAGCCGCATGCCGTTAGCAAAACGCAGCTGCTGCAACCCTAATTCCTTATCCTCAGATCGTTCCAGCACCTGCCCGCTGAGACCGAAATCTTCGTAGGCGAAGGCCCGGTCCAGGTCCCGCGGCGGCGGTTTCAAAATGTTGCGGCGGGAGCGAAAATAGGTGCTGCGGACAGAATTTTCTGTAAGCGCTTCCGGCAGATTGCCAGCCACATAGACAGTCCTGTTGGCCGGGGCCCAAATCCGCTGAAAGGCCTCTCCGATTCGCTGGGCCGTTGCATTTTTCAGCATGTCCTGGACAAAATCGTCGTCCCAGTCGGGGGAAGTGGGCGCAAGGCCCGCACAGATGGACGACACCCACGCGTCGGCTACGCTGGAAGAACGGAGCGATTGGGCCTGCAGCCGGGCATTCCGATACTGGCTGGCCATTTCCCTCCGGGCACGCTCCGCCTCACCTTCCGTAAAGCCGTACTCCAGCGCCCGCCGCAGCTCCTGCTCCGCTACGCGGACCGCCTCGCAAATCCGATCCGGCAGGACGGACAACTGCACCGCCGCCAGCTGAAAGGCCTGACGGATGGGCCGACAGACCTCCGCGGAACCTTCGATGAAGGGTGCATTCAATTCCTTGCTAAGAATCTCCAGCCGACGGGTTAGGATGGCGCTCCCCAGGCACTGCAGCAATTTTTCCTGCCGGGTTGCCAGATTGTCCCGAAAATTTTCCAGCGGCCGCAGACAGCAGAGGTCGATATGAATTTGCGGCAATTCCGGTTCCCTGTGCAGTTTTATGCGCGTGCCGGCAACGGCGAAGCTGCCCACCGGCCAGTCCGCCCGGGCCGGGCCGGCGGGAACGTCGCCGAAGAGGAATTTTATGGCCCGTTCGGCCGCCGCCGGATCTAAATCTCCCACAAGAACCAGCGCCCCATTAGCTGGGACGTAGAAATATTCGTAGAATTCCCGCAATTTCGCGGCTGAAAGCGCTTCTACGGAAGTCCGGTCGCCGTGCGGGAAACGTTTGCCTAAAACGCTGTGAGGGAACAGGAAGTCGTAGTAGGCCAGCGCATCCCGGTACTGGGGCGAATCCCGATAGCGCATCTCCGATAGAATGACACCGCGCTCCCGGTCCACCTCTTCTTGAGCTATGGTCAAAGCGCAGAGGTAGTCGCGCAGCACTAGCAAGCCTTCCTTGACCGTCTGTCGGTCGCCCTGGGGCAGTTCCAGCATATAGACCGTTTCCGTGAAACTCGTGTAAGCGTTGCTGTGACTTCCAAATTTCATTCCCATGCGCTGCAGGTACTCGATCAGATCTCCTTTAGAAAAATTTTCCGAACCGCAGAAGGCGATGTGCTCCAAAAAGTGGGCCAGTCCCCGTTGATCTTCCCGCTCTGCCAACGACCCGGCCCCCATGATGAGCCGCAGACTGACCCGG
>JAIRTQ010000015.1 GCA_031254835.1 Puniceicoccales bacterium
TTAGCCATTTCCTTGATGGAGGAGGTCGTCTTTCGCGGGCTTCTCCTACGGCTCCTCTGTGGCGCCCTCGGCCCCACCATCGCCCTCCCGTGCAGCGGACTTTTCTTCGCCTACGTCCATTTCATGGGCCGCTCCTCCGCATCTTTCCAAGGTCCTACGCCCACCGTAGTTGATGGCCTTCGGTCGGCTCTGAATTCCTTCGGCGCTATCCGCAACAGCTTTCAGCCGATCCCTTTTCTGTCGCTTTTCCTCTTAGGCCTGCTGCTGGGTAGCTATTTTCTCCTCAATCGCAACCTCATGGCGGCCATTGGTTTTCATTCTGGCGTTGTCTTTGCGCTGCTGGCTTTCCGTCGGACTGTCGCCCTTTCGCCGGGCTCTTCCGCGACAAAAGATCTGCTGGGCAATCTCCTCTGCCCGCTCCTCCTCTGCATACTCCTTTCCTTTCACGTCCATGGTTCCGGTACCCGTAAAAGTTCTCGCCGCGAGATTTCTTGACGTCCTCTGGCCTCGCCGCTGCTTCGGCTGCCGGCGTAGGCTATCGGGCGACGGGCCCTTCCTGCACCTTTGTCCCCGCTGCGTAGGCGATTTGGATTTTTCCTTCACTCCATCCTGCCCGCGCTGCGGCGGCAGGCCCCACCGGGATCGGGCCGGTTCCTCCTGCTCGAATTGCCGCCATGGCCAATTTTTCTTTCGCTCTTGCCGTTCTCTTTTTGAACATAGCGGCCTGGGCAGACGGATGATTCACGAAATTAAGTACCGGCAGGGTAATTTCCTGCTGCCGGACCTGGGCCGCCTGAGCGGCATCCTATTTTCGGACATGGCCGGAGGGATTTTGGTCCCCGTGCCGCTCCATTGGCGACGCCGCTGGAAGCGCGGTTTCAACCAAAGTGAGTGGATTTGCCAAGCCCTTGCGCGGGAGCACGACTGTTCCGTGCGCCGTCTGCTATGGCGGCGACGGCACGGCCGATCGCAGGTAGGCCTCAGCTGTGCGGACCGGCGGAGGAACGTGGAAGGAGCTTTTGCATTGGCTCCGAGGTTTTTATGGAAAAATGTTGCCAAGGACGCACCCATCTATTTGGTGGACGACGTGCTTACGACTGGTGCTACCGTTAATGAATGCGCTAAAGTGCTGTTGCAGGCTGGATTTTCCAATGTTCACGCCCGTACGCTGGCCCGTGGCTGAGCTTCTCTGGGACCATGGCGCTCTTTGGAAAGCCAAAATATTCGACGGTCTCTCTCGGCAAGAAGCGGGATATCCCGGCAAACATCTTCACAAAATGTCCCCAGTCGGGCCGCGTGGTATACACGAAGGACTTGAAGGAGAATTGGATGGTCGTGCCGGGGAGCGGCTACCACTTTCCGTTGGCGGCTTCGGAGCGGCTGCGGCTGCTCCTGGACGAGGAAAGCTTTCGCGCACTGGGCAGTGACCTAGAAACTGCAGACCCGCTACAATTTGAGGCGAATGGCGTTTCCTATCGGGAGAAGATCGCAGAAAACAAAAAAAAGACGGGGCTGGACGAAGCCGTGCTCGCCGGCACGGGGAAAATGGGCGGGATCGACATCGCCGTCGCCGTAATGGATTTTCGATTTTTGGGCGGCAGCATGGGCTCCGTCGTTGGGGAGCGGATCACTCGAGCCATCGAACGGGGCGTAGAGCGCTCCCTGCCTGTCCTAATTGTTTGCGCTTCTGGCGGGGCCCGCATGTACGAAGGCATGTACAGCCTCATGCAGATGGCGAAGACCAGCGCCGCCCTCGCCCGCCTTGCCGACGCCGGCCAGCCCTACATAGCGGTACTGACGAACCCTACCACCGGCGGCGTGACGGCTAGCTTCGCCTCCCTGGGAGATCTCATTCTGGCGGAGCCGGGCGCGCTAATCGGCTTTGCCGGCCCGCGCGTGATCCGGGAAACTACCGGCCAGGAGCTGCCGGACGGCTTTCAAACGGCCGAATTTCTCTTGGAGCGCGGCCTAGTGGACCAGATCGTCCCGCGCGGCCAGCTCCGCGATAGGATCGGTTCTTTTTTAAAAATGTTTACTGGCAAAGGGACCGAGCCACCCGGCGGAAAAAAGCCGCTCAAATCATCCGGCCCGACATTCGTAAAAAGTCGAACAGATCTGTCCGATCCGCCGGATTAAAGCTATGGGGCGCAGAATAGGGCGCACTTGGCGTACTGGCCACGGACCCATTCGCCCGTATTTTTTTTTCCATGACCAAACTCCGCCCTGATAACATATTCACCGCCACGGCACGCTCATTAGGTGTGCTCGCAACTGACAACTTTCCATAGCCGCCGCCAGCGATCGGGACGTAGCCTGGCGCAATCGCATCAACCTCTACCGAAGCCATGACACCATTTTGCCAGCGATTCTGCTTTTGGCAAAGGTTTTTTTCGTTCGCCCCGTATTTTTTTCAAAAAAAACGGTGCCGATGAATTCTAGCCCATCAAAATCATTAGTCGATACTGCTCCAGAAGGTCGTTGTGGCCATCTCCCCTGGCCAACTGTTCTTCTAGATCCTTCAGTAGGCTATCAATTTTTTGGGCAGTTCGGCGCTCCATTTGTGCGCTACCGGTTCGTAGGGCAATCCGCAATTGAACCAGCCGCTGATGAAAGTGGGTTGGCACCAGCAGTGTACGGTCACTTACCTCCGGTCTAAGCACCTCCATAAGGATGGACTCGAAAGCCTTTAGGTCAACAACGGCTTTTAGCCGTTCCTCCATTTTGCCGACACTCGGATGGATGTCTGCCGTAGATGGCAGCGATCGATTACCTCCCTTTCCTCGGTAGGCTGTGATCTTTACCAGCCCCACATCAAAAGAATATTGTTTGGCATCTACCGGCTTGAGGGGAGGGCTGCCTCGTCTCTGCTGCTGAGGATTTTCATTCATGGACATTCACCAAGTTAGGGAGAAATTCACTTTCAGTGCTGTCGAAGCCGCACGATAGCTCCAAGAATTCGAGTTAACGCCTCCGCAAGATTGTCGACGCGGAAACGACTTTTGTCCAGCACGATTAAAAAGCCGATCTGCTTTTCTCCGTCGCCTACGAAATGCATGGTATCCCCAATGGATCGGATAGGGTCACAGAGCCAAAAGCCCCGCAGCAGGAGTGCAATCGATGGATGTTCCACTGGGAAAAGTACGTACATGCAAGGCCGACCATCGCAAGAAAGGTCAATGGTCAGCTCACCGATGTCCGATAAAAAAACGCGGGCCACCCTGTCTGCTCCGAGCGGCACGAAGAAGAAGCCATTTTGCTCAAAAAACTCTCTTAGCACATCCTCCACGGCATAAGCAGACTACCAGTCAAAAGATGCTTGTCTACGGCAAATGCATTGCAGGGGTAGAGAGCAGAAAGGTTAGCTAGACCTCCGTTTTGGCGACTCTGCGCCGTTCTTCCATGTAACTGCTGACTCTGATGATCACTATGCCCAATAGTTCTGGATGCAACGTCCCTAATTGCATGGTTGTAATGGCGTTTTCTACGTCCTCCCGATTGTACTTTTTGGCTGAATCGGCCCACTTGGAGACCAGCGTGGGAAGCATCCCAACAGCGGAGCCAACCAGACCTAATAGCCAGGGCAGCCGCGTATTTTCCGGGAAAATCGACTTCACGACAATAATTCCACCCGTGCCGATGGCAGATCCTCCAAGCGACAGCCATTCCATCCATCGGATGAGAGTAATTTGCCAGCCTAATAGGCGCCGGCAGGAGATAAGAATATTAGTTACAATATTCGATGGCACTTGAGGGAGGAGTTGCGTAACCTCCTCGATGGATAAGATGGTAATATTTCTGGGAATATTTGCGAAAGCTGCCCTTTCGCCGGGCTCTGTAATCATAGTGCGGGGCTACATGGAAATTTTTTAAACATTGTCAATTATAAATTCTTCTCTGTCAGGAAATTTCACTTTACGCCGCCCAAACGACATCGGCTAAAATTTCCTCATAGCCGTGGCCCAGGATCTGTTCTCATAAAAACAGCGTGCTATTCAACCCGCCTTTCGTGCGGCCAATTACACGGTCTGTCGCATCTTTTTTGGCTGACGGCCGTCCTATGCGCCTTTAGATGAGTCGCATTCAACATCAACATTTCTGATATTTTTTTATAAGGACAGACTCTAGACGATTCTTTCCAGTAGGAGTTGTACTTGCCGTTCCAGCTGAAGCAAAGTCCCGCAATTGCCAAGAACAAAATCCGCCCGTAAAATTTTTTCTTCCACCGGTAGCTGTGCTCCCATGCGCCGCTCCAGCTCTCCCCGGTCCCAGCCGCGAGAAACGATAGAGCGGCTCAGCTGAGCCGCGAAGGAAGAGTAAATGCAAA
>JAIRTQ010000036.1 GCA_031254835.1 Puniceicoccales bacterium
GGGACATTTCACATCGTCGCCGGTCCCGTGAATCTGGAAATGGCCCGTCCGACCGTTCGAGAAAAGTGGGAAGCTCGTCATAGACAACGAATAAGGAAGTCCCGCGAGCACCCCCGGAAAGCGGTAGAATTGATCGATTTGGCTCTACGAGCGGCCTGATGAAGGAAAATAATTTTGGGAAACGCCTAATTGGCAAAATTGCCAGGGCAGTAAAAATCGAAAAAGGACTGCTAAAAATGTTGTAAATGGCTTTGAGGCACCCCAGAATAGCTTCCGTGGGCAGGTTGGGGCGGATGATTTTTTTTTGGTGGTTCTTTGCCGCTAATGCGTCGGCGGGGACTTGCGGCGAAACGGTCTCCGCTACGGATTGGGAGCAACCCGTCATTCAGCTGCAGGTAGGCCCGCTCCGGACCGTGGCTTCGGACGTTCTCGTTTTCGCCCGGGAACTGTTCCCGGAGCAGAGCATACAGGTCGCCTCGCTGATGCTGTTGGGTTTTTGGGGCTATCCCGAATTTTCGGGCCTATCCCAGTCTGACCCGGTCAGCGTTTTTCTGTTCCCGTCAGCGGAAAATGACTATGATTGGGTTGCCTGCGCGCGCATGGGCGAAAACGGGGCCATCCGCTCTTCTCTATCGCTGCAAAATCTTCGCACCAAAGAGGTGGGCGGTTGGACTTTTATTGGATCTCGGGAAGGGCCGCTGGCCGCTGCCGTGGAAAGTGGCCCCGAAGGGATCCTATTGGCGTTGGCTGCCCGCCCACTCGAAAATGACTTTCGTCTAGACATCCACCCTAGCCAGCTGGCCCGATTTTGGGCCATTCGCGAAAAGATCCTACTGGAACGTCTCTCTGAAAGGAGAGAGCTGGGCGACAACCTGCCTGTCCTTTCCCGCTTTAATTTTCTAGAAAATTTTATCCAGCAGGTAGATGGACTGAGTGTCATCGGAGATTTTCAAAAAAGGACCTTCCTAGGTAGTCTGCGCCTGTCGGCGCGGGAAAAGTCGGATTTGGAGTACATGCTGTGCGCGCCTGGAAAGGAGATAGATTCACTGCACATCGCCGGTGCGCTGCCGGCCAGTGGGCAGCTGCAATTGCTTTTCCGCTACGATCCGGAGAAACTTTGCCGACTTCTGGAATTGTCTCTAGACCAGTGTCTTAGCTATGGGATGCAAGGCATCTCGAAGAGAGAAGTTTATAATTTTCTGCAGGAAGTGCTTTCCAGTTTCACCGGCACCGTCGCATCCCGATTTTCCGATGACGGTACGGTCCAGCGACTTGTCGCCATGGATGTGAGCCAGAAACGGCTGGGCGATTGGGCCGAATTTGCCTGCGAAAAGCTCCTTCCCGTTTTTGCCGCCCAGGACAAGCCGCCGCTACCGCCCGGCGTCGACTTCCAATTTTCTGCCGAGGCGGATCGGGAGGCCTTCCGCCATCGAGGTATCCCTGCAATTTCTATCACGGTTCGGACTGAGGGCTCCTTCTCCGTTCCAGGTGAAGAGGGTCCGGAGCGGATTCCATTTTCTTTCACCGATCAACTTTTTTTCTGTTCCTTGGGCGATGCCGTCGCCATGGCAAATGACGAAGAAGCTTTCCGCGAAGTTGTGGACGACTTTCTGAACGGCGGGCCGACGGTGCCCTCCTTGGCCGATTCGATGCCTTTTGAATCGGACACCATTGCCCGTTCCCATGTGGACCTGCTGAAGCTGTTCGGCCTCGACGAAGAAGGGAAAGGCGTCGACCTCACCGTCCGATTCCGAGAGGGGTCGGCGCTAATCGATTTTTCACTGGATGGTGGCGACTTGGGCGCGATCATTCATGCCATTGGCGATTCTCGGGAGTAAAAATTTAATCGCCCAGGAGGGCGTTCAAGTATTCCTCCACGGAAAAGAGCCGCAGATCTTCCGCGCCTTCGCCCAGTCCGATGAAATAGATGGGCAGTTTCATTGTCCGATAGATGGAGACGATAGCTCCTCCGCAGGCGCTGCCGTCCAACTTCGTGACGATCAGCCCATTCAGCGGGAAAGCGTCGTGAAAGATTTCTACCTGCCGGAGGCCGTTACTTCCCTGGTGGCCGTCAAGCACCAGCCACCCGTGGATGGGGATCTCGGGCCATTTTTTTTCCAACACCCGGCGCAGTTTCGCCAGCTCCTGCAGGAGGTGCTCCTTGGTGTGGAGCCGGCCGGCCGTGTCGAGGATGAGCAAATCTTTTTCCCGTGCCACCGCAGCGGAAAGAGCGTCGTAGGCGACGGAAGCCGCATCGGATCCCCGCCGGCTGCGGACGATCTCTACGCCAAGACGCTCGGCCCACAGGCATAGCTGCTCATTAGCCGCGGCACGGTAAGTGTCGCAGGAGCCGAGGAGGACTTTTTTGCCCCGTCGGGAAAAGTAGGCCGCCAGCTTCGCGGCGGTCGTGGTCTTTCCGCTGCCGTTCACTCCCAATAGGCAGATCACTTCCGGCGGCGATTGAATCGGCAGGTATCTCTCAGCGCCGGCCAAAAGCCGTTCCAGCGGAGCGCGAGCCGTGGCCGGCAGGTCCTTCCGCTCCCGTCCGACGGCTTCCAAAATTGCGGCGACCGCCTCCCGACCCAGGTCCGCACCGTAGAGCAGTGCCTCTAGCCCTTCCCGGTCTTCGACGGAAATTTTTGCTCCCCTAAAAAGTGAACGAATCTTTCCACCCAGAACCTTCGTTCCCTGCCCCAGGCCAAGTCGGAGCTTTTTAAAAAGACCCATTGCGGACCGTGAATTTCAAAAAACGCTTTCCCATTCAATCGAAATGTGCCGCAGCCGGCCACTCGTGATGCGCCATAAAATTTTCACAAAAAAAACGCTAGACGGAAAGGGTAGCGCGATCACTATGGGTAGTGGATAGTTCACAAAAAATAACTAGAAGTAGTACTATGAATAGACCCCTTTCCCTGCCCGTGCATCGCGCCGCGCAGTTTATCTGTTCCGAGGAGGAGTTGCTGAGTCAGGTCCACGAGATCTTCATCCGCTGCGGCGCCCTTAGCGGCGAATTCGGCTCCCAGGAGGCCTGGGAGCTGTCCC
>JAIRTQ010000030.1 GCA_031254835.1 Puniceicoccales bacterium
CTTCGAAAAAATTTCTCCCCAGCGGAGGAGTCCTGCGAAACCGTGCTGCGGGGGACGGTCACGGTGGCCGGGAACGAACTTGAACTGCACGGCCGCGCCGATTGGCTCCTCCGCGACCCATCTGGACGAATTTTGGTTGTGGACTTTAAGACCGGATCCACTGCCAAAGCGCTCACGGCCAACAGCATCTGCGGAGGCGATTCTCTCCAGTTGGCCCTCTACGGTCGCATCGCCGAACGGCCTAGCGGCCTCTGCACGATCGGCGCCCTATTCCCCTTCAGTCGCGGCAAATGGCTTCCGATGGAAGAACTTAATGAAAATCTCGGCGGTAAAATTTTTGCCGCTTGGGAACGCTTCGCCAAACTCTGGATGTCGCTCAATTGCGGCTATCGAATTCAGCGAGAACAAAAATTCTTAGCCTTCGCCCACGGTCCCATTCCGGACCATATCATCGCTTTCCGCCTCTATGCCAGCGGGCTAGAACCGAATGGAGATGAAGAGCCGTGAGTTTGGCCGACCAAGCTGATCGGGACCGCTTTGCCAGCGAATGGGACCGCAATTTTTCCGTGGCAGCGCCGGCCGGCGTGGGCAAGACGACCGCCATCGCGGAGCGGGTTGCACACATGGCGTTAGCACACAACGGGAAAGAACTTCTTGCGCAGCTTGCCGTGCTGACCTATACGCGAAAGGCGGCCGGGGAAATTCGTCGGCGCGTGGAGGCACGGCTACACAGGCTAGGTGCGTCCGGAGAAACACTTTCGGCGCTTGGCAAGGCGTTTTTCGGCACCATCGACAGTTTTTTTTCTCTACTGCTGAGGAAGTTCGACCACTGGGAGGCTCGAATTGTGGAATGGGACGATCCCACGGAAACGCGCCTCTGGGAGGATTTTTTGGAGGGCCCGGCGGCTCACTGGACGGCGTTTCTTCCTCAGCCGCACTTGGATCGGCTATTGCAGCTCTGTTCCTGGCGGACGCTGGCGGAAATGGCGCACCGGGCCGATCCGCCAAAGGGACAGTGCGCTCCGCCGGAAGAATTTTCGGAAATTTTCTGGGATCGGCTGCTGCCCCGCGAAGGGGATGACGTAGCGCAAATCGTTCGAGAGCAATCGATTATTCTGAGCTCCTGGAGAAAACGGTGGAAGTCGGGCCAGTTCGCGCCCTTTCCTGTCCGAGAGCGCTGGAGTCGTAAGCCATTGCGGGGCACTCCTTTTGCCGACCTTTGCGAAGAATACTGGCAGCGGCCTCTGGCTCGGTGGGTGGAGTCCGCGGGCGGAATGCTCTGCGGAAGAATGGCCGAGGCCTACGGTAAGTACCGTCTGGAGCGCGGTTTCGCCACCTACGGAGACCTGCGCCGTCGTGCGCGAGAATTGCTGGCGGATAGGGAAATCCTTCGCCGCCTGAGAGATCGTCGCTATCGGATCATTTTAGATGAAGCGCAAGATACGGATCCGGAAGATCTTGCGTTTTTTCTGGCGCTCGTTCCGCAGAGAATGGGGGGCGGTCCAGCAGCGGGCCATTTTTCTTCGGTTGGAGACCTGCAGCAGTGCATCTACTTGCAGGACAGCGATAAATTTGAAAAATTTCAGAAAACCCTCTCGAAACTGGAAACATCGAATGCGCTGGAGCCGCTCACCTTTTCCGTCACCATGCGCTGTCCGCGGGCGCTCGTCGAACGGGTGAACTGTCTCTTTCCCAGCCTATTGACCGGCGGCCGGCAGGCCCAATTCGTTCCCATGGCGGCCCACAGCGGCGCGGCGGAAGGCGCCGTCCACCGGCTCATTTTAGAGAGGCCGGTCGGGATAAATCTTTCGCTAACAGTGGAAATGGAGGCCCTGGCGGCGGAATTGGAGGGACTCTCGCCGACCCACTTCGGCGTGAAGCGTTGGGGACAGGTGGCAATTTTAGGCGGAATTCGAAAGACCCATCTCGCTACGCTGCAGGGAATTCTCGTCGAACGGGGCATTCCCGCGCAACTACGACTGAGGGGCCAGAACTGGGGCTCTCGCCTTCTATTTCGTTGGATTTGTGGCATTTTTCGCATTTTATCCCAACCCGCGGATGCGATGGAGGTGGTTGTCGTTCTGCGGGAAGTTTTTGGTGTCAGTGACAATGCGATCGCCCGCTTCCTCGGAAATGGCCGTGGGCAGCGGATCCTAGAAAGCCTTCTGGGCGAATTCGATGGATCACCTATGTCCGTCGATAGGGAGCCAATTGGAGCCCTATTGCGAAGTCTCGGCCGGCTCCGGCGAAAAGTGCTAAATATGGGTTCGGCAGAGGCGTTTAGCCAAGTAGAGGCAGCGCTAGAACTGCTAGTGCGGGCGAATCGCTGTGAGCGGGCAATGGAATGGGAAAATCGCAAACTCCTTTCAGCGGTGCAAGCTCTTGCGTTCCAAATGGAAGCGGACGGCCGCACCCTGTATGAATTTTGCGATGCATTGCAGGAAAAGTACTTTGCTCCCTGCGGGACGGAAACGGCGGATCCGGACCGGCTGCAAATCGATACCATTCACGGATCTAAGGGGTTAGAGTGGGACGTCGTGCTGCTCGCCTTTTGCGGCCGCCCTATCGCCCTCGGCCGGGAAAGTCCACCACTCTACGCATGCCGGGGCGGAACTCCGAAGTTGGCCATGACGGCGCAAAGTCCTGCTTTCGAGGAGCATGCGCCTGTGGCGGCGGCGGACCGATTCCGCGTTGCGCAGCGGCTCCTCTACGTGGCCATGACCCGCGCCCGCCGCACGCTCATACTGGTCCGGGGTGGTCAAGCGCAAAAACCCTCCCAATTTTCGCCGGAAGCGTTGCTGGGGATCGACTTAGCATCGCTAAGTCCCTGGCAGCGGCTGGAGCAGACGGAATTGCCGCAATCGGACAAAAATCATGTCGATCAAATGATCGCGCGCAAACCTAAATGCCGCCCGGACAGCTGGATAGCAACTCCAACGAAAGATTGTCCCGTGGAACAGGACGGTGGTGGCGGCCGCGCCTACGGCATCTGGTGGCATCGGACCATGGAATATTTCCCTTGGAAGGAGCCGCTTACGCACAGTGCCTATCTGGAAAGAGCGGCGGCCCGCTCCCCAGATCCGTCCCGTGCGACCCGCGAATTGGATCTTCTCCTGGGATCGGACTGGTATAAGAATCTAAACTCCAGCGAGTTACAGTTTTTGGCGGAGTGGCCCTTTGAAGAGCAACTCGCCGATCGGTCCCGTCTCGCTCGCTCAGTCGTGGACCTCATTCTGTGCAATGGGAAAACGCTGAAAATCGTGGATTGGAAAACGGAACATCTTTCGCCGGAAGAAATTCCCTTCGCGTTGGCTGCACACGGCCCTCAGCTGGACCGCTACTGCGCATTCTTCCGTCGCCGCGGATTTGACGTCAGCGCGGGAATTTACTTCAGTAGCTGGGGCCAATTGGTTTCTCTCCCGTCGTCGTTCGCGAAAAAACCCAACTCACAATAAGCTCTTCTGGCAGAGTGAATTTACCTCACTCGCATTTTTCTTCTTGCCTCTCCAGAGACCCGCTTCAGCTTTGCGCAGAGTCAGGAGCGCCCCTAGCTCAATTGGACAGAGCACCTGACTACGGATCAGGAGGTTACAGGTTCGACTCCTGTGGGGCGTGCCAGTCCGGGGTCGTAGCTCAGTTGGTAGAGCGCCACAATGGCATTGTGGAGGTCAGGGGTTCGAATCCCCTCGGCTCCACCAGTTTCTACAAAGACTTCGCGGGCTTTTTTTCTCGCGGCTGCGGCGAAAACGGCTAAGGTGGGATCGTGGAACGTTCCGGAGAGTCGTCCTGCTCCTTTTCGACCGTTCCCGAATTTGATTTGCACCTTTTTGCCGAAGGTAAGGCCCTGCGAATTCACGAATTTCTAGGCGCCCACCTTCGCCTCCATGGAAGCGTAGATGGCGTCAGCTTCGCCGTTTGGGCGCCAAATGCGCGGAAGGTTTCTGTTGTGGGGGACTTTAATGGCTGGGACGGCCACTCCCACCCCATGGCTCGGCTCGGCAATTCGGGCGTTTGGAGCACCTTCGTGGAAGGCCTCTCGCCGGGCCATCTCTACAAATTCGAACTATTAGATAGCCAGGGTAATCGGCAGTTACGGACGGATCCCTACGCACTGACCTACGAGCGGGCCGTGGAGCCGGCGTCGGTGATCTGCCGGGAAGACGGCTACGGTTGGCAGGACGGTGGATGGATGGGACGGCGAAAAACGCTGCGTCCTTTTCAGGAGTGTATCTCCATCTACGAGGTGCATTTGGATTCTTGGCGACGGGTGCCGGAAGAAAATTGCCGACCGCTCACCTACCGGGAAATTGCACCGCAGCTGGCCGACTACTGCAGCGAGATGGGCTTTACCCACGTGGAATTCCTTCCCCTGGCGGAATTTCCCTTTGACGGCTCATGGGGCTATCAGAGCACCGGCTACTTCGCACCTACGGCCCGCTACGGCAGTCCGGACGATTTCAAGTTCCTCGTGGACACCCTCCACCTGGCCTCCATCGGAGTCATTATGGACTGGGTTCCGGCCCACTTTCCGCGAGACCGTTTCGCGCTGGCCGAATTCGACGGCACCTGCCTCTACGAGTACGCCGACAGCCGCATCGGGGAGCACCGACAGTGGGGCACGCTTGTCTTCAACTACGGCCGTCACGAGGTGGCCAACTTCCTGCTCTGCAGCGCATTATCATGGTGCGAACGCTATCACGTGGATGGCTTTCGGGTGGATGCGGTGGCCGCCATGATCTACCGCAGCTACGGCCGAGAAAGTGGCGAATGGGAGCCAAATGTCTACGGCGGACCAGAAAACTTAGAAGCCATAGATTTTCTAAAAAATTTCAACGTCATCATCCACAAAGAATTTCCTGGAGTCCTGACCATCGCCGAGGAATCCACCACCTTCGATGGCGTCACGCGGCCCGTACACCTGGGCGGCCTAGGTTTCGATTTTAAGTGGGGCATGGGCTGGATGCACGATACGCTGGACTACTTCTCCCGGGGCCCCATTCACCGCAAACACTGCCACAATCGCCTCACCTTCGCCATGCTATACCAATACTCGGAACACTTTATACTGGCCCTCTCCCACGACGAGGTGGTGCACGGGAAAGGTTCGCTCTTGGCTCGCATGCCCTCGGACCGGATGGACTGGAAGTGCGCCATGCTGCGCTCTCTCTATGGCTACATGTGGGCCTGGCCGGGAAAAAAATCGCTCTTCATGGGAGGGGAATTCGGCCAGCACGACGAATGGTGTCACTTCCGCAGCCTGGACTGGCATTTGCTAAAATACATGAATCACAATGGTTTGCGTCGCTGGCTGCGGGACCTAAATCGCCTCTACCGCTCTCTCCCATGGCTGGGCCTCTACGACGATGACCCGCGCGGTTTCCGCTGGATCAATCCGGACGACGCCGATAGCGGCGTACTCACATTCCTGCGGCTAGGAGACGGTCCCGAAGAGATCTTGCTGGCCGCCTGCAACTTTTCCGGTGTTTCTCGCCGATCCTATGCCATTGACGTGCCTAGCGCCGGCTTCTGGGAGGAGATCCTTAACGGCGACTCCTTACACTACGGCGGCTGCGGTACGGGCAACTGCGACGGCCTTTGGACGGAGCCAATTTTTTCTGATGGCATGGGCCAACGGCTTTTCCTCTATCTACCAGCGCACTGCTGTATTTTCCTTCGCCCCAAACGACTTCCGCGCCTTACTCGAGGCTGAACTTTTCAGTCTAATGAAAATTTGAAAAGAAAAATCTTTACAAATGATTAACGCGGCATATTCTATTGGGAACCGCCTGTAATGAGCGGATCAAACCTGTTTGAGGATGTACGATGAATATTCGAAAACCGTTGCAGACAATGGCCGCACTCGGGTTGGCCATTGCGCCTTCCATTGGAGCTGCCGTCACTTGGCCGCAGGAATTACGCCAATACATTAGCACTGGAGTGACATACAGCTTTCTCGGTAACGGAGAGTTGAGGGTCGATAGAGCCGCTGGACTTGATGGCTATAAGGCTAATAGAAAGAGATTAAGAAATTACCCCCACCGGAGTGGTCCAATTAGCCACGAGGAATCTGTAATCGGAATAGACTATCATGCTGATAAGCATAAGTTTAATAATAATAAAGAACAAGAAACTGTAGTTGGTGGCTCCCAAGAAACATATGCCGTAACATGGAATCCATACATCGGCTGCCGCTGTTCGGTAGGATTATGTCTAGAGTCACAGAACCACAAAAGGAGCATATACGGAGAAATGGAGTACCACGGCAGTAGATCTACTAAAACTAAATCATTTGGGCCCATCGGAGACAATGAAACCTATATGGAATTTTCTTCAGACATGGCACTGTTGAATCTATACTATCAAACCAGTGCGGTCAGCCAACTGTTTCAGCCATACGTCGGATTGGGCTGCGGCGCCGGATTTTTTCGTGCGGAAGGGTGCTTCTACGAAAACGATGACTACACTTTTCGTAAATCTCGAAAACATAGGCTAACGTACAAATGTGTGCTGGGCGCCTCCTTTGAATTCAAAAAAGATCTATCTTTCGAAGCAGAATTCGCCGCGCTTTTCTTCCCGGAACGCACGAGAGAAAATTCACTCGTCATGGACATCACACCGCAGGATGAAATTATTTTGCACTCACTCCCGCAACGCGCGTTTCAGCTATCCGTTGGAATCAGTAATACCTTCTAAGAGCGCGTGAATGCCTGAAATGTTTTCCCATTCCCCGTTGACAGAGTCGCGCGAGGCACTTGCCTGACGGCTCTGCCATGGGGGAAGAGGAAGATAGAGATGTGGCCCGGGCCGTCGGGCGACGGGAGAATCGCGCCGCCGCGGTACAGTGCCTCTACGCCTACGACATTTCTCCACTTGTTCCTTGGGAAGAACATTGGACCGGCCAGCTGGAAATGCTGGAATTGCCGAAGAAATCCCTCTCCTACGGCCGCTGGCTTGTGGAAGGCACCATCGCCAACCTATTCAAAATTAATGAGCTTTTAGCGAAATTTCTCGCCAACTGGTCCCTAGATCGGGTCGAAAAGGTAAGTTTGGCGATTTTGCGGATGGCCGCCTACGAACTTCTTTACGGGAAAGACGTTCCCTATCCGGTGATCATCAATGAGGCCGTAGAATTATCAAAACTCTACGGCGGACCAGATTCCAAGCGCATCGTTAACGGCGTGCTGGACCGTATCCGTCGCCATCTGGAAGAACAAAAGAAACTGTCTGAAGTGCAATAGTGGCCAGCGCTACTGGCGATCTAGAGCCTGTTCCCGCCGCTGGCGCAGAATTTTTACCTTTTCCCTCGCTTCGGCCGAGAAAGTTGGTATCCTGCCACACATGGCAAAGCGTTTGATGGCTTTCTGCGCCCTCCTCTGGGGTTCAGGTTTTGCGGCGCAAGTTTCACATCTGCGTACCCGTCTATAACGCGGAGTGCTGGCTGCCGGAGGCGCTGGACAGCGCCTGCAATCAAACCTTACAGGACATCGAAATCATCTGCGTGGACGACGGTTCCACGGATGGCTCCCTGGCAATTTTGAAGTCTTACGCCGAGAAGGATCCGCGCATCACAATTCTTGAAAACGACTGCAATCGCGGCACACACCATAGCCGACTGCGGGCCATCCGCGCATCTCGTGGAGATTACATTCTTTGGTTGGACGCCGATGACGAGCTGCTTTTGCCAATCGCCGAATTGGCCCTCGAAAAGGCCAATTCATCCAGGGCGGATGTCGTTGTTTTTCGGGCGCGGCACGGGCAACAAACTAGCTCGCATCCGGTAGCCATTGAGCGAAAAACGCAGAGTGGCGCGCATTTTTTAGAGCTGGCTGCCGATAGGGCCGTTTCCTGGACCCTTTGGGATAAGCTTTGGCGAGGGAATATGCGGCGAGAAGTCGCCGAAGAACTTTGGCCGTCTGCTCAGTCGCACCATCTTGTCAAGGCGGAGGATCTGCTTTTATTCTGGTTTGCCGCGCGGCGCTGCGACAGCTACGCCGTACTTCCTCAGCCCGGCTATCACTACATCCACAATAGAGGCCAAGAGGTCCAAAGGCGACACAATCCGGCGTTTCAGAGGAAGTTTGTCCGGGACGTTTGTGCCGTGCATGGGAAAATCTTTGCCGAGGCGGAGGAATGGAAGG
>JAIRTQ010000059.1 GCA_031254835.1 Puniceicoccales bacterium
GCACCGCTACTTGAGGCTAACGATTTCCGGGATGGCCATGGCTGTTTCGGCGATTTTTAGGTGCACCGTGGAGCGTCTTGGATCGAAAGGCAAATGGCCGATTTCTCGTAGGTAGTGCACGAGCGGATTTTCGGGCAAAGGGAAATATTCGCCACTGCCAGCGCGTGCGAAGAATTTGAGGCAAACGTCCAAATCCGGGGTGCCTCCAAATTGTGCCAGCAGGGCGTGGATCCCTTCTTTTTCGGGAGGAGTGGTCAGCACTTCCGCCGCCAGTCGCCGAAGTCCATCAGACAGAGACGTACGCGTTTCAACGAGTAGAAGCATGTGTTCCGTGGAAAGATCTCTGTCCGGCACCCTGGCGCAGCACCTCTGAGTTCGGCTAATGGAGCCCAATGCGCCCTTACTGGGGTCTTGGCCGACCGGCACCATCTCTAGGAACACGCAGCTGCCCGGCCTCACGCCAGATTCGTCTCGAAAAGCGACCAGGGCCGCGTGCAGCTCTGTTGGCGTAGGGGAATTTAGGACGATGTCCGGCCGCCAGCCGGCGTAGAGTGCCACTCCGTCGGGTCGCTGGCGCAGAGCGCCCAGAAGAAGGTCTGGACGCGCGAGGGCAAGAACGCTAAAGACGGTGGGAAGAATCACAACGGAACGTCCAATTTCTCCGTCGACGACGCTATAGCCATCCTGCAACTGGACGAACTCATCAACGACGTCGTGAAAACTTCCCGTGTTCACCTCACCCTCCACTATCGGTTTCGCAGCAAAAGAGATCCCGTGGAGCAATTCATAAGGAGCTCTCTCGACTTTAGCCGTACCAACGATGAGCCGCAGCCACGACGCCCTTTGTGAGTCAGTGCCCTCCTGCAAATGCCACAGCACAGACTCATTTCGCTCAAATCCCTCCTCGTCCAGGAGCCCCGAGGCGTTTAATCGACAGAAAAGTTCGATCTCTATCATGCTGGCCACATCTATGACGACTTCATTGGAGCATAGGGCTTCCGCATCCATATGGACAGATGCCCGAAATAGTTCCAGTGGTGACCCTTGTAGCTCCGGGCGAATGGCTATGCGCGTTTCGGCGTGCGGATCTTCATCTCTGTTTCGAACGATTAACTCTTTTCCATGGGGAGTTTCTTGGACTTCCAGCTCGACAGTCCCATCATCCAGTAGCGGAACTAGGGGGTCAGCACCGCTACGCCGGGCCATATGGAGGAAAAATTTTTGCAGCTTCTTTTCTGTTCCATCAGCATCGAGCACAACAGGATGGCACCCTATCGATTGGGCGTAGTCATCAAACGTAAACTCCTCGACCGGACTGCCGTCGTCTCTGTAGGCCTCGTCGGCCAATGGGGCTAGCGCGCGGTAGAGCGTGATTTTGCTGACGTAGTGCTGGAGCGTCTCCCGCATAAGACCGAGAAGGGCCACGGTTTTATTGGAAACATTCGGCGGCGGGAAATTGGGAACAGCCTCGATGACGCACGGAGCCGGACTTCCAGGAAAGAGCAGAGACAGTCGCCCGCTTCTCAATAGGCAGGCGAACAGGCGCAAGTAGAGCTCCAGGTCGGCCCTTTTCACGGCGGTGAGCCAACTGATAAGGCCGGAATCCCATGTCCTGCCCTGGCGAATCTGTAACCTAGGTATCCCCTCCAATGCTTCCCGGTACTCCGCGTCGGTCGCTATTTTGCAGAAAGAGAGGGCCCGGCTAGCGAGGTCCGATCGCTCTTCTTCCGTGGGAAAAGGGTATTGGGCAATGACCCTTTGTATTGTCGAAGTTCTTGTGTCGCTCATGGTTATGAGCTGGCTGAATGTGGTCGGCGCAAATGTCAACGGATAAATTTAAGGCGTCGTCGGCATGCGCACCCCGCCGTGCCGATCGGCGAAATTCATCTTTTGTCGGCCAAAATGGGCAGTTGGTCCTTGCCTTTTCGCGGGGAACCTGTGAGCCATTGTCTCCGTCGGCAGGATCTGCACTAGGCGCTTCCGAGCCGATGCTTCGCTTGTCCTGATTTTTAACGCTGTGGAGATATTCAGTTGGCGGCTGGATGGCGAGAAGGCTTTAAGAAATGCACGGCAATGAATAGAGAAAGTAGTTCCTGGAGCGCCGTTCCGGAAAATTTGTCGGAGCGGCCGGACGAGGTCGCAGCTGCACCCATCGATGGGGAATGGCTCGGCAAAAAGGCCCAAATTCGGGCAAAAAAGCAGCCTCTCATGCAAAAGATCATAAAAAATATCCTTCGTGGCGACGGAAAATTTCGGGAGCTGATGGTCAGCCGCAATTTCGTGGAGACCAGACTGGCGTTGCTGGTGGACGGTAAATTGGAAGCCTTTGAAGTGGAACGGGCGGGCGGCCGGGACTGGGTGGGCGCAATTTTTAAGGGCCGCATTCAGAATTTGGAGCCGGGTTTGAAGGCCGCGTTCGTGATTACCGGCCAGGAGCGAAATGCCTTTCTCCACTACTGGGACATGCTGCCTGCCGCCAATGATTCCTTTGAAATCGTTTCCGGGCAGCGGTCCGGCCGGGAGATTACGCCCGATGACATTCCTAAAATGTACCCGACGGGCTCTGAGATCGTCGTCCAGGTTACCAAGGCCCAAATGGGCACGAAGGGACCCCGAGTTACGAGCAATATTTCCCTTCCGGGCCGCTACATGGTTCTGACACCCTACGATGGCCGCTGCGGCATTTCTCGGAAAATTAGCGACGGGAAGGAGCGGGATCGGCTCAAGGGCATATTGCGCTCAATGGCTCTGCCCAGCGGCATGGGGGCCATTATTCGCACGGCAGGCACGGGAAAACGGTTGAAGTGCTTCCTGCGAGATCTCTCTCTGCTTCTTCAGGAATGGCAGCGCATCACGAAAAAAATGGAGGAAATGAAGGGGCCGGGGCTCCTCTATCGTGAGCCGGAGCTGGCGGAGCGGGCGGTCCGCGATTTTCTGACCGATGATGTAGACCTCATTGCGGTAGACAGGCCGGATCTCTTTTCCCGAATCTTGGAGGCGGTCGATGGCGCGATCCCTCGCATGCGAAGTCGTGTGCAGCTCTACGACGGGAAGGAGTCCATCATGGAGCATTTTCATGCGGAGGAGCAGATCAATCGGCTGTTTGCACGGCGCCTGACCCTCCCTTCCGGTGGAGAGATCGTGATCGAAGAGACGGAGGCCCTCGTTGCCATCGACGTCAATACGGGCTCTCACCGGAATCGCAAGAAGGACGGAGGCGGCTATATGCTGCAGGTTAACCTGGAGGCGGCGGAAGAGATTGTTCGGCAGATGCGTCTGCGGGGCCTTGGGGGCCTAATCGTCATCGACTTCATCGACATGGCCAGCTCGGCAGACCAAAAGAAGCTGCAGGAAACCGTGCAGCGCCTCATGGAGGTGGACACGGAACGGTTCCAGATTTTACCCATTTCCCCGTTCGGAACCATGCAGATTTCTCGCCAACGGCACAGCCAGAGCCTGTGCCGAGACACCCGCCGTTCCTGTCCCTACTGCGATGGCCGTGGCACAGTCGAATCGGCTTCGGCAACCGCCGTCCGGGCGCTGACCGCATTGCAACGGGCTTTCCAGCGATCGGCCCCGGCCGCCGTTGAGGAACGACAGCCCGTTCGATTGGTCGTCCACCCGGATGTGCTGCGGGTTTTACGCCGCGACGGCCGGGATGAGCTGGAAAAAGTGGAAAAGGCCTACGGCACGCCGCTGACAGTCTCTGCCAACGAGGCTATCCACAGGGAAAATTTTTCTATCGAAGGGCTTGCCGGCGACTAGGCCATGTTCACGGCAATATTTGACATGTTTCGAGCGGCGTTGCGGTAAAAAGGCATAACTCCCTGCATTCCCGAGAGACGGACCCTAGAGTCCGGACTTTTCGTCGATGCGATCGCCGTAGTGGCGGAGCAGTTCGTTGAAGCTGGCGATGGCGACCCCAAAACCCACAAACCAGGCGATGCCGTAAAGCACTCCGCAGACGTACTGCAGGCCGACGAAGGCTAATGCTGGCCAAATCATCGGCCACCAAAGAAATCTGGCGTAGTGTAGTGTGCTTCGATGGGCGGAGAGCAAATGCCGGACATTCTCAGACTGCTGATAGCGCATGAGGCCGACGAACAGCAGCGGAAAAAGAAGCACCAAAGCGAGCGGCAGCGGCACGGTCCAAGAAACGTGTAAGACGCCAAAACTGCCCACCAGCATGAGCCATTGTGCGATGAAAGCCAAACCGAACGAACAGACGGCATAGGCAACGATGAAGGCGACAAAGCGCAAACCGTCCCAGAACATTCCCCCCCAGCTATCCCAGTCGGGCAGAAGGACTCCGCCGTCGGTCGCATGGCGAGGTGTCTGCAGGAACCGGTACAGGTAGCCAAAGGCGAAAACATTCACAACGGGCAAAAACATGAGTAAGACGCCGATAGATACTCTCAGCCAAAGGCGTTCGTCACTGAAGCGGGGGAATAGCACGTTTTTCATAGGAGAATCACCGCCCGGTCAGCATGGGGAAAAGTTCGGAAATGGCAATAAAAAAATGCTAGAAGGGCTCTGCAGGGATGGTTCTTTCGCTCAAAGCGTAAGACGGGGCACAGCCCTGGATCGATTTCACTAAAAATTTATAACCGCGAATCGCAAAACTCGGCCGACAACCTTCCCATTGGAAATTTTTCCGCTGCCTCGCGGCGCCAAAGGCGCCGCGGGGTGGATAAGAGGTTGCAAAATTCCCCCGTGGCGCTTTTCCTAGAACTCGTACCTCGCTCGCAGGGAGCCGCCTATGCTCTTTTGCGTGCCGGCGGAGCCGCGAAGGGCGAGCTCGACGGTGGCCGCGGGAATTGGCCGGTAGCTGAGGCCCAGCTCGCCGGCCGT
>JAIRTQ010000070.1 GCA_031254835.1 Puniceicoccales bacterium
AGAAAGAATTTTACGCGTGCTGCTCAAACTGCCGCGGGACGAAGGTCTAATCCTATTTGCCGACTATCTCGACGCCCAGCCGCAAAGTTTTCACAAAGAAATTCTCACGACAATGGCAAAGCTGAACGGCGGTTTCCACCGCGACTTTATGGAAAATCGTGAAAAAACGAGTCCTTGAATGTCTTCCGTCTAGGTTGACGAATCGGCGAGCAGTTTCTGCAGGGCTGCCGCCGGATCTCGCACCGTTGCCTCATTAACGTTCAGCTGACGAATGGCCGTGGACGGCAGGTGAAATTTGAAATCGCGGAAAAGGCGCTCCAGGACCGTCATAAGACCTCGGGCACCAGTTTTTTCTTCTTCCGCCAGAGCTGCTATGGCATAGATCGCCCCTTCCGTGAGGGTCAGTTCGATGCCGTAGCCCTCAAAGTCCTTCTCGTACTGGCGCAGGATGGAGCCCTCCGAAGAAATGAGAATTTGGGCCAAGTCCTTTTTGCGTAGATGTTCGCAGGCGACGCGGACGGGCAATCGTCCGATGAATTCCGGCTCCAGGCCGAATTGGACGAAATCGGCGGTGGTAGCTAGGCGCAGGTAATTTTCTTCGTCTTCGGCAAAACTTTTCCTTCCGAAGCCGATGGCCCCATCCGAACTGCGTCGGCGGACCAGCTCATTCAGCCGATCGAAGGCACCGCTTACGATGAATAGAATGTGGCGGGTACTGATGCTTTCCCGCCGATGGCGACGCCCGCCAAAGGTCACCATGGCGCTCATCTGTGCCGTAATGTCGTTGGGTGCGACGCAATTGACTTCGGCATCCTCCATGAGTTTTAGGAGATTTACCTGCACGCCGCGGCCGGATACGTCTCGCCCCATCGCCTCGTTGGAGGCGATCTTGTCGATCTCGTCCACGAAGATGATGCCGTATTGGGCCAACTCCGCGTCGCCGTTGGCGGCGCGCACCAGGTCCCGCACCATGTCTTCCACGTCGTTGCCCACGTAGCCCGTTTCCGTGAATTTGGTCGCGTCCGCTTTCACGAATGGAACGCCTAAAAGTTTGGCCAGATTGCGGATGAGGTAGGTCTTTCCAACGCCCGTAGGCCCCAAGAGAAGCACGTTCGGCTTGCCGTAGTCCTGACTAAGTTCCTCCGGGTTAGCGAGACAGCGGCGCACGTGATTGTAATGGTCGCAGATGGTAACGGCCAGGACCTTTTTTGCCTCGTCCTGACGTATCACGAAGCGCTGCAAGTAATCACGAATGTCCTGGGGCCGCATGGAAAACTTACTGATCCCTGCTAGTGCCGATGCCTTTTTTGCTTTTGATTCGCTACTATGCCCTTCTGTTCGAGCATGATCAGTTTTTTCGTCGCACAGCGGCCGCGTGCCCTGATCCATAGCGAAAAATTCCGGGCTAGCAAGTCCGCCGAAGAAAAGACCCGTAAATTGTTCTCTAAGTTTTTCCAATAGATTTACATTGCTGGCTTGACCTTCCTCTTTCTCGCTTAACCCCTTCGCGTCAAAAGTTTTATCTCTCTCGCAATTTTTCTCCGGAGGGCTATTTTCGTCGTCTTGCTCGTCCATTGTCTGCTTTTTTTCTTGTTAAAACCTGCTTATCATTGCAAAATTAGATTACACGCCCGTGCTAAGATCAATTAGCGTGGCGACACGTTTCCTTACCATGAACACAAAAAAATTAACAAAAAAGGACATCGTTCAACGGCTGCACCAGGGTGGTGATTTGCTGCATCGCACCGTCGCTGACCTCGTTCAGGGTGTCCTGGACTGTATCGGCGACGCTCTTAAGGCCGGTAAGACGGTAGAATTGCGCAATTTCGGCGTCTTCGAGGTGCAGATGCGGAAGGCCCGCGTAGGCAGAAACCCAAATCGGCCGGAGAAGCCCATACGAATTCCCGCACAGAAAGTCATCAAATTTCGTGCCGGGAAGGAGTTGCGGCTTCATGTCAAAGGGTAGCGCTTTCGGGTTGGCAGAGGCCTTTTCTCTTCGACGGAGCGCTCTGGCGGCGGATTAAAAACCCCTCGTTGGTATTTAGCCGCTCCAGGAGAACATCAAAGAGAGCCGTGATTTCTTCGTCCGCAAGCGTGCGTGTGCTGTGACTGAAACGCAGCCGTAGGGCAATGCTTTTTTTTCCGTCGCCGACGGATTCGCCCTCATAGACATCGAAAATCTGCACCAGCTGTAGTTCAATTTCGGCCGGACAAATTTTTCGGAAGCAACGCTCCACTGCGCCGCGTACCCTTTCGGCGGGCATAGCTTTATCGGCAGAAACGGCCAAATCCCGCTCCACGGAAGGGAAATTGGTAAACGCCCGATAGTGGACTTTTCGGGGTGAACTTCGGAAATGGGCCGGTAAGATCCGCAATTCGCCGCCATAGAGCGCCACCGGAATTCCTTCGGTCGCATTCGGCGCCAGTAGGCCGACCCGCAGATCCATGCCCCACCGGTCCAGTTGCCCCTGCTCGGCCCCATGGCCTGCCTGCCAAAGTCGCGACTGCCCTATCGGTTCGAAGTTTTTGTCCAGAAGCGCGATGCCGGCCAAATCGGCCAACTGTCGGGCGAGGGCTTTCATGGCATAAAAATCCGGCTGCTGCCGCCCGTGCCAGTCCTTTGTCAGCGGTTCCGCCGCGCAAATCCAGGCGACGGCGATGGCCTCGCGCAGACCGTCGTCCGCCAATTCCCAGATTCGGCCTATTTCAAAAAATTTATCCAAACTATTTCCGTTGCACACGTTACCATCCATCGCGGTCAAAAGGCCGGGCAGGAGGCTGGCGCGCAGATGGCTCTGGTCCGCGCTTAGCGGATTGGCGAGGGCAAGGAGGCCATTTTCCCTGGGCACCGTAGAGTAGTTATAGCATTCGCCGTAGCCATTTCCGATGAGCCGTTCGGCGGCGGCGGCGACAAAGCTGTAGCTGCGCTCATCCTCCCTATTTAAAGCTTGGAATGCGGGCGCACGGGATGGGAGTTCGCTCAAATCCCGCGAGCGGACGAATTCTTCCACCAGGTCGATGGCCGTGCGCACATCGTTGCGCCGGAAAGGCGGCACGGAGACGGCCCAATCGTCGTCGGATCTCTTCACTTCAAAGTGCAGCCGGCGCAGGGCGTCCTCTACCTCTCTGCCGTCGGCGGATGCGCCGAACTTTTTCTCCAAAAAGGCATTAGGGAAAAAAATCGGCTCATTTTTCCCTTCCTCTGCCGTTCCGACCATTTGTGGGCGGACACAGGCCCGTCCACCGCAGATCTCCACCAGCAGTTGGACGGCCCGACGGGCACAGTACGCCATGGCAGCCCGGTCCGTGCCGCGGGCAAAGCGCTGCGAGGCGTCCGACGGCAGGCCCAATTTTCGGGAAGTTAGCCGAATGGATTCGGCTCGAAAGGCGGCACACTCCAGCACGATGTCTCGAGTGCTTTCATCCACTTCGGCGTCGACGCTGCCCATGGTGCCGGCAATGACTAGCGGCCGTTCGTCGTCGGCCAAAATCAGCATGTCGGGAGAGAGTTTGTAGGGGCAATGGTTAATGGCAACAAGAAATTCCCCCTCCCGCGCCTGGCGAATGTGAATCTTCCTCCCCCGAATTTTTCCCGCGTCAAAGGCGTGGAGCGGCTGGCCGCAGTCTGCCATGAGCCAATTCGTAATGTCCACGGGACCACTTATGGAACGCATGCCGATCGCTTCCAGGTCCCGCCGCATCCATTGGGGACTGGGACCGATTTGTACGTCGCGAATGCTCCAGGCGAGAAAATTGAGACAATTGGCACTTTCTAGGCGAAGATCCTCCAGCAGAAAGTCCTCGCCGCCCTCCGTAGAAAACCGCACAGCTTCAGGATCGTACACATTGGTGGCCAGGGGAATGCGAAAATGGGCGGATAGTTCTCGGGCGATGCCCAGGTGGCTCATGCAGTCCCCTCGATTGGCGGTGATGGAGAGCTCCAGGATCTCGTCGCTACCAGGGAAAACCTCGTGGAGCGGAGTTCCCATTGGCCAGCGCCTGTCTAAAATAAGGATCCCGTCGTTTTCTCCCGACAGGCGCAGCTCTTCCGCGCTGCAGAGCATGCCTTCGGACCGTTCTCCGCGCAGTTGAGCTACTTCGATGCGGGCGCCGTTGGGCAGGAGGCAGCCGGGCAGAGCCACCGAGACCCGATCTCCGCTTTGAAAATTGCTGGCACCGCAGACGATCTGCCGCACGTTCCCCTCGCCCGTCCGCACGCGGCAGATCCGGAGCCGCCTCGCTCCCGGATGTGGGACGAAAGATTCCACTTCGCCAACGACCAAATGCTTCTGCGGCATGCCAATAGTTTTGATTTCTTCCACCTCAAGGCCGAGCGACGGAAGCGCTTCGCCGATCGACGCCACATCCGCCCGCAGATCCGGAAGCCAGCGCCGCAGCCATGTCAAACTGACTTTCATGGTCTTTCCATAAAATGTGCCTAGCCCGACTCAACCTAAAAGGACCGAATTACCTAAATGAAAAAATTTTCGTAAAATTTATGCTTGTTCTCGCTGTGGTATCTGTAGATGCTCCCTCGGTGAATAGGTGTAAACTTCGTGGTAAATTTGCGAGAGCGCTCTGCGTTCCGCTACTTTCTTTCCTTCTCCCCAGCGTTTCGCCGGCTTTCGGAACATTGAGATCGGAAGAATTGTCAAACGGCCCGCACGTCCAGGCGATGTGCGACGGATGGTTAGCCGGTGAAATTCTGGTGAACGGCCTTGCTGACTTGCAACCGTTTCCTGAAGCGCGAGAATTGGCTGTCTTCTGCGTCCTAGATGGCGGCATGGGGCGGTACAAGACCGGTTCCCACACCGAAGTGCGGGGACCGTCTTCCTTGGCCGGTCTGTCCCTCGGCGTTGGCCCCGTGGTCATTGGTGGCTTTTTGGAGTGTGCCCACGGCTCGGTCCGTACGAAAAATGATGGGGTAGAGGATAATGTGGAATTTCGCGGCAAGGGAAAGAGCACGGCCGTCGGCGGTGGCGTCCTGGCGCGGGCAAACATACACCAATCGGGTTCCAGCCTGTTTTTCTGTGAATGTGCCGGTCGGGCCGGGAGCGTCCACAATTCTTGGGATGGCGATAACACGGATCCGAGCGTAACCTATGACAAGAGTGAGCCCTACTTCGGATGCCGAGCGGGGGCCGGCTATCGGACGGAATTTTGCGAAAAATATTCTGCAAAGTTATATGGCAATTACTTTTGGTCCCATTTGAGCAAGGAAAGCGACGTTGCGGGCGGGTTGGTCTCTTTCGGAAGTATGGAATCCCATCGGCTTCAGTTGGGTAGCCAGATCAATTATTCGTTCACAGAAAATCTGACACCCTGGTTCGAAGCCTGCTTCGAACACGAATTTAAAGGAACCATAGATGGCGTAGCCTCCGAGGCGGACATCCCTAATCCCCCTTCCCTGAAAGGAAGCTGTGCCGTCTGCAAGTTGGGGATGACCTATCGGCCTTTTTCTACCTTGAGAATGGACTTGTCTTTGAGGGGTATTGCAGGCCATCGAAATGGTTTGAATCTTTCCTTTCAGCTGGATGGTATATTCTAAGGGCGGAGATTTTGGAATCTCCAAAAGTTTTTCCCCATAGATGATAGGTCAAAATTTGTGCGGCCGCTGTCCATGCAGCGGCCATTTGATTTTTTCCATCGTCCGTTAGCCGCAGCCCCTTTTTTCATCGGGGACGTTGACGGACCTAGGGCCTAAACCTAGGGTTGCGCCATGGGAAAAGCGTGGCTTACGGATGCGGAAGAAGGCTCGGTAGATTTGTTAGTCATTGCGGCGGAATGTTCCGGCGACGAGTTGGGGGCAGAGCTGATCCGCGATTACCGGCGACTTCGTCCTTCGGCATTGGTCTACGGAATCGGCGGGCCCAATATGGCCCGTGAGGCATCCCATTTTCTCTATAACCTGGTGGACCACGCCGTTATGGGCGTTTGGGAAGTTCTGAAGCAGCTGCCTTTTCTTTTGCGTCTGCAGCGAGAAATTGTTCGCTGGGTCGCCGCCGTCCGCCCCCGTCTGGTCTGTCTTATCGATTCGCCGGCCCTTAATTTGCGCATTGCCAAAGAACTTTTTCAGCGCGCCGTCTCTCGCAAGGGAGGCGGAAACGTTACCATCTGCTACTACGTGGCTCCGCAGATCTGGGCCTGGAAGGCGGAACGGCGATTCGCCCTTGCCCACTATGTGGACTCCCTTGCCGTCCTCTTTCCATTCGAAAGGTCCGCCTTTGCCGACACGGGGTTGCCGGTCGTCTGCGTTGGTCATCCGTTTCTCCGAAGCGATAGCCCGGTTCGCTACGCGGAAGATGGCGCACTTCTACTGCTTCCTGGCAGTCGAAAGGACTCTATCCGCCGTATTTTTCCAACCATGCTGGCCTGTGCCGCCGATCCGGCCTTTGGCCAACTGCCCGCCGTTACCTGCATCTATCCGACGGAGCCCATTCGGCAGCTCCTGGTTAGTCAAATCGTTGCAATGGGGGAATCTCTTAGCGCCCGCATTCGACTTATTTCCGCCGAGGAGGCGCAGAAAAACCCCGTCGATGCCCGGCTCGTCCTCGTCGGCGCTGGGTCCATGTCCCTCCGCTGTGCCCTCGCCGCCATTCCGGGCGCCGTCGTCTACCAGACCCACCCGCTTACCTGCTGGATAGGCCGCCGGTTCCTGCGCATTTCGCGAATCGGCCTCGGCAGCATCCTGTTGGGCTATGAGGTCTACCCGGAATTTCTTCAAAAAGATGCTCAGCCGGGCCCGATCGCGGCAAAGTTGGTTCAGTTTCTTCACGCCGCCGACGATTTTGCCGCTTTTGCCGAGGAGCTGCGCTCCGCCATGGCCTGTCACGGTCCATTGCCGGCCGAGTGGCTCGCGGAAATCTGAGTTCGGCTCTCCGACAACGGCAAAATCCCTGCCAACGGAAAAAGCAATAGGGTGCGAAGTAAGAAACTTTGGTAATTTTTTAGTAAATTAGCTCTCCAGCCTATTCGTGCTTCCCGTTTAGGCCAAGGCCCATGACCGTGCGGCCGCTTCGGCCGGATTCGTTAAAAAACCGGACAATGGACAGGGTATTTTAGGAGAAAATTTATGAAAAATAGTACCGCACAGGAATGGGAAAACGGCGAAGAGGGAGATCGCCGCTGGGATTGGCTTAAGTTGGTAGACTACGGCGAATACGCCCACCGACTTGGCGTACAGGTGGTAGATCGGGAGGGAGCAGCGGCCATGGCAGACCGATTCCGATCCCTCTGGTCTCGACTGGCCCGCCGATTCCGTGGCGTACCGGTCTACGTAGGCCACCCGGACGATGACGAATTTCGCGGGCAGGTGGGACACGGCGACACGAAGGCCTACGGCTGGGTCCTGCAACTGGAGGCCCGATACGACGGCCTCTGGATTCGGGTCCGCTGGTCGCCTGCCGGTCGCCAGCTGCTGGAAGGCGCCCACTACAAATTCCTCTCGCCTAGATGGGAGAGGGAAAGACGGGAGGGGGATCGGCTCTATCCAAAATCCCTCCTGTCGGTCGGGCTCACCAACTGCCCCAACATGGCATTGGAAGCCATCGCCAACGGAGACTCCCTTCCCAAAGTTACGCAAAAAGTTGAATCGGAAGCGATTTTTCCCATGGAGACCCTTCCTGCCGTTCCTGGTGTGGCAAACTGTTGCCCGGTTAGTGGGCTGTTAAATTCGCGCCCCGTGCTCTCCGTGGACCTCTGCCGTCGGCAGAACGGACGCTCGAATAATTGCTATTCTGCAGGGCGACAGTTGCTTATCCTAGTGAACGAGCGCATAATGAAGATTGGCGAAAGCTATGAAAAGGCATGGCGAGCCGTCCGGGAGGAGCGGCCGGATCTCTTCGATGGATCGGTCGATCGCTAAGAAAGTTATAGGTAGGCGCTTACGAATCTATGAAAAACCTCCTGAGGGGAGCCTTTGTTCGCGACAGGAGAAATCCAATTGGCTAACTTGTAAGCTTTTGGTCTATAAATCATTTTTTTCTTTGACCTAATTCGATCATTATGCTAAAGACGTCGACCACTTAGGATGGGCGATTCGACGTCTAAGGCGACAGCGTTTTCATTGGACTGCTATGGCGAGCATTTGCGCCATTTCGCGGAAGCGACGTCCGTTAAGGAAATGCTGCACGGCCTAGTTCGCACAAGAATTGGCCGATGGTCCGGTTTGGCCCTTTTGTCGGCAGCGGCAACCTTCAGTTTGAGTCTTTTTGTCCCCCTTTTAGGAACCGTCCCCGCAGTGGGAGGGGTTCTAGTTTGGACCTTTTCCTTCGCGCTCGGCTTTGTGCAATTCGGCGGCATCATTCTGTTCGCAGTTAATGTTTTTATGCTCGTCCGTTTTCGGCAGGGTCGGGAACCCATGCCATTTCCGAATGCGATCGTCATGGCTCAGGTTCGCCTGCGTCAGTTGATGGTCGCCATAGAACAGCAACAGGGCTATGATTGGCCAAAATTGGGGCTCCCCGAATCCGTTGAAAAACTGAAAAAAATTGTTGAATCGTTTCTGCAGGCCTCTCGCATGGATTCTACCGATTTGCAGACCTATAAGCAGGACGGGGTGGCCGGGACCGCCATGCAATATGTTTCTAGAAAAGTCGGTATCGGAGACGATGAGCTATGCCACGTGCTGGGTCTGGCCAATCGGGTCGTGGACACGGTTCTTGACTTACAGAACTCGGAGACTTTGAAGATTCCCATTGTCGACCATGCCCACGAACTCGTATGGGCCGTTTCCCATATTGTGAACGGCCTGCTTGGCCGCTACGATGCCGACGATGAATGTGCGTCAGAAGAAAATCCACTCGCCGGTCTCTCACCTCTTTATACCGGTGTAGCCAATGCATATCTGTGCTGGTGGGATCCAAACACGGAAAGGGAGGAGCAATCAAAGGAAGATCTCCGTAGGCGGGTCGAACTTCTTCACAATCAACAGAAGTGGGCTTCTCGCAGACATGTAGCCCTAAAAGCGATTTGTCCTACTTTTAGGCTTTCTCCTTTCGTGATTCCATGCCAAGGCCATCGCAGGGAGGCGGAGTTCCGTCAAAAGCTCGCCGAATGGAAGTCGAAAATTGCTGCGGACGTGGCCGTCATCGCAGAGGGAAGGACAATAAACATCGACGGTAAGGCTGTTTCCCTAGCTCCATATTTTTCTGGCAAAAAAACGGACGGGATCGCCCTTTTTACAGTCCCTTTCGCGGAGTTGTCCAAAATCCATGGCGGCATGGCTTCATTGAAACAGGAAGAGACTAAAGAACTCCCAAATGGCGAAAGCTTTTTAGTGAAACACACACTATATTCCATTGATCAGCATCCTCCGAAAGAGGATAGCGGATGGGCCGTGATTAGAGTGCCAGATGGCGACTCTGACCTATCGAGCGGTGCTAGCCGCGACCTTGATATTCCGGTTTTTTTTCAGCGAGTGCAATCTTTAATACGCCTTAAGAAAGATAAAACGTCCGCAGATGCGTACTGTTTTGTCGATACTACCCTCCTTGCCGTTCGCGACAGTAGCGGCTTTTTGCAAATTACGTCCGGAAAGGTGAATGACGACGGCACGGCGGAGTTGGCCTATCCGTGGAGCCGTTTTACCGTGGGCGATGTGGTAGACGCAGATGTGCAGATCGAACAGAAAGTCAGAGACTTCTTTTTCCCGGGCGACAATTTGTCGGTCCGTGCCGAGTCGCAAAGGCTTGCGCTTGAAAAAAGGAAAAATCGGCGAGACGTTATGCAAAATCTTGCAGAGAACGCCGTTTAAAATCCTATCGTCTCATATCCGGGCGGTGCGGAGGTAGATTTTCTTGCCTTGGGGCTGCGCTTAGGCTTTGAGGACACCATGGGGGGCGGCGAAGACGCGTTGCGGAGTCTATTGCGAAATTTGGGCGAGAATCCGGACCGGCCGGAATTGGCCCAAACGCCCGGACGTTCGCTGGCGGCGCTCCTGGAGATCGCCGGCGGCGGATCGGACGAATGCGACCTGCTCAACGCCACATTTCCCGCTCTGTCCTACGACAATTGGATTCGATTGGAGCGCATAGCATTCGGTTCTCTCTGTGAGCATCACATGCTGCCCTTCGCCGGCACGGTGTCCATAGCCTATTGGCCCGCCGAAGACCGGGTTGTGGGGCTCAGCAAACTGGTGCGGCTGGTCCGACAACTTTCCCAAAGGTTACAACTGCAGGAGCACTTAACCGTTCGCTTGGCGAAAACGATCTACGAAAAATTGCAGCCGCGGGCGGTTGCCGTCCGCGTGGAGGCAGAGCACAGCTGCATGGCTCTGCGGGGAGTACGATCGCCCGGCATCCTCACCATCACCTGCCATCGCTGCGGCCAGGCACAAAATTGGCCCTTTTAATTGCAGTAGATAGCCGTGGACTCTCGCCGCTTTTACATCTGGGGAATTTTAAATTGCACGCCCGATTCCTTTTCGGACGGCGACCCGACCGCAACGGCGGAAGATTTCATCCGCCGTGGGCGGGAGCTCGTCGCCGACGGCGCCGACATTTTGGATGTGGGCGGCGCATCCAGTCGGTCCGGCGCGGCTCCGGTCTCCGCAGAAGAGGAGCTGACCCGGCTACTGCCAGTGATCGAGGGGCTACGAAAATACTGCTCCGTGCCCATTTCCATCGACAGCTTTCGATCGGAGGTGGCGGACCGAGCCCTGAGCGCCGGAGCGGCCATTGTCAACGACATCCATGGCCTGCGGGACGGTGGAGCCATGGCGGCGGTGGTGGCTCGCCACGGCGCGAAAGCGGTGGCCATGCACTGGCGTCCAGAGCCGTTGAGCGGCAAGGACATCCTGGAAGATCTGCGGAAACTCTGGGGCCAGTCCCTCGCCATTGCTCGGGCAGCCGGCATCGGTCCGGAACGGGTCATTTTGGACCCCGGACTCGGTGAGGGCTTTCACAAGACGGTGGAGCAGAACTTGCGCATATTGCGACATTTGCCAGAACTGCGGGCCGCATTTCCGAACTGTGAACTGCTCTTCGCCCTATCGCGCAAGTCCTTCCTGGGAGCGGTCGCCGCCGAGCCCTGCCCAAAGGACCGTGATTGTCTCAGCGCTGCAGCAGCTTATGGTGCCTATGGGGACGGCCTGCGCCATTTTCGAGTTCACAATGTGTTGCTCACTAAAAAAATTCTCCGCCTTGGGGAGGCCGTCCGTGGGACCTGATGACATCATCTCTTCGCTCCGAAATGGCGCCCGCATGGGCCGCGTTTTTGCGGAACATGTTCCTCTGCACTGCATTTGCGGCGTCCGGGAAGAGGAGCGGCGGGAACCGCTGTCGCTATTTGCCGATATCGCCGCGAACTACGACATGGCCCAATGCCTTGCCGGCGACCGAATCGAGGACGCGCTGGACTATTCCGCCCTCGCATCCCAAACGGTAACGTTTGCCGAAAAGACCCAATTTCGTCTGCTGGAAAAACTTGCCGACGCGCTCTGCCGGCACCTGCTGATTTCTTTTCCGCGGGCGCTGTCCCTCCAGATCCGGCTGCAAAAAAACACCGCCAAGTGGAGCGGCGGCGGCACGTCCTTTTCCTGCTCTCTCACCGGTCGCCGGTCCCTGGCGATTCTCGGACTTGGCAGCAACTTGGGTGATCGCGGTTGTGCGATAGAAGAAGCTACGGAACGACTTGCCACAGTTCCCCATTGCCGACCGCTGCGTCGCTCGTCCCTTCACCGCACGGCGCCACTTTTGCGGACGGATCAGCCGGAATTTTTCAACGAAGCCCTGCTACTGGAAACACTTTTATCCCCAATGGAACTACTCGCGGAAATGCAATCCATAGAACGGGCCATGGGCCGTCTGCGGATTGAACGCTACGGTCCCCGCCCCATAGACATCGATCTTCTGCTCTTCGAAGGCTTTGTCTCTTCATCGGCCGCACTGACGGTTCCACATCCGGGGCTGCGCCTACGCCGCTTCTGGATCGAGGAATTGGCCGATTTGGGCCTTAGCATCGTTCCGCAGAGCGATTCTGTTCTTGGACAACGCTGCGAATTAGTTGGTGCTCACAGAGATTTCGCAGGAAGACGCTCCAACTAGGGTCCGTTCACACTGAAATCCTCCCCATGCCGTCTACGGCGGCATAGAGTCAGCCAACGCTTCCGGAGTCCGATTTCGCATGGACGAATCCGCCAACGGCCCCTAGCATGGGAGCCATGTCGCTGATTCTTCCAGAAATTTTCGATGGGCCTGTCCGGGCGATTTGCAGACGAATTCGGGAAGCGGGCGGGCGGGCCTACCTGGTGGGAGGCTGTGTGCGCGATTTACTGCTAGGCATCCCTGTTTCGGAGTTGGATTTAGAGGTATTCTCGCTTGGGGAAGAGTCGTTGAAAAAACTTTTCCCAAATGAGCTGAATTTTATTGGTAAAAGCTACGGCATCTACCGCTTTAAAAATCTTCCAATCGACCTAGGTCTGCCGCGGGAAGAGCGATCCGTTGGGCCGGGCCACCGAGATTTCGTCGTTCGCCCGGACCCGACTCTGCCGTTGGAGCAAGCCGCTGCCCGCCGCGACTTTACGATCGGTGCCATCTATTGGGATCCACTGGCCGGCGGAGACCCCATTGACCCTTTTGGCGGTGTGAAGGACTTGGAAACACGCACTTTACGCCACGTATCAGCCCGCTTTCCCGAGGATCCGCTACGGGTGCTGCGAGCCATGCAGCTATCGGCCCGCCTTTGCTTTTCCGTAGCCCCGGAAACCGTTTGCCTCAGCCGCTCCATCGATGCGAAAAATCTCTCTTCTGAGCGCATTTATGGCGAATTTGCAAAGCTAATCCTCCTGGGCAAGGCGATCGGATCCGGCCTGGAATTTTTGCGCCAATGCAATTGGCTTCGTTTCTTCCCAGAATTGGCCGCGCTGGTGGACTGCCCTCAAGACAATCTCTTTCACCCGGAGGGAAATGTTTGGGAGCACGTGAAACTAGCCATGGATGCCTTTTCCCAGTGCCGACCGGCCGAGCAGAAAGATGCCCTCGTGGTCGGGTTTGCTGTCCTTTGCCACGATCTTGGTAAGCCCGGGCGGACGGAGCAGGGGTCGGACGGCCGAAT
>JAIRTQ010000035.1 GCA_031254835.1 Puniceicoccales bacterium
CCGCAGGCCCCAAGCTTCTAGCAGCGCACCGACACTGGCAGCGGTCAGCCCTTTCCCGAGAGAAGATACGACGCCGCCGCTGATGAAAATGTAGTGCATGGAGCACGATCTCCAAAAAAGCCGGCCGCCGTCAACCGGGCTTTTTGCTGCCCCTCCTTTGCCGTTTACAGCGAGCCGACCGTCCCTAGCGTGCACTTCATGGAAGAGTTGAGCGAGGACCGTTTCAAGGATTTTATCGGGAAAAATTCCTGCACACTGGTGGATTTTTTTGCTCCGTGGTGCGGTCCGTGCCGGGCTATGGGTCCTGCCATTGAGGCTCTTGCGGAAGAATTTGCCGGTCGCGCGGCCGTGGGAAAGGTGGACGTGGACCAATGTCCGGCTCTCGCGGAGCGTTTTGCCGTCCGCTCGATCCCTACGCTGATTTTTTTCCGAAATGGCAAAGCGGTGGAGACACTTACCGGTGCCCGCTCCAAGGAGGAGTTGGGGCGGAAGTTGGCGGATCACCTGTCCATCTGACTGCTTTCGGCCGATGGCGCACCGCTTTTCCATTCGCTGGCAGTGGCTTTGGCTTTTCGGCCTCTCGTCGATCTGTCTCCTAAGTTTGCTGTTTCCGGCGGCGGCCGCTAACGGGCAGGATCTATCCATTCGCTGGGGAACGCCTTCCGCATCCCATTGGCTAGGCACGGACCAGCTGGGCCGCGATCTTCTGCTGCGACTTCTTCGCAGTGGAGCGGTTTCTTTGTCGGTAGGTTTTTCCGCCGCAGCACTTTCCATTGGCGTCGGCGTCGCTGTGGGTACGGCCAGTGGCTACGGCGGCGGGTTCTTAGATCGCATTCTCATGGGCACCGTTGACGTCCTCTATGCCCTTCCTGTCACCTTATTAACGCTACTTTTTTTAGTCTTCTTTGGCAAAGGGCTTCCCGTCCTCTGCCTGGCAATCGGCCTAACCGGCTGGTTTACCTTTGCCAGGGTCGTGCGAGCCCGCACTTTGGATTTGCGTAAGCGCACGTTTATCCTTGCTGCCAGGGGTTTAGGACAAAGCCACTGCGCAGTCATTTTACGGCACGTCCTGCCAAATCTGTTCCCCGTGGTTGGCGACTATGCGCTTCTGCTCATTCCTAATGCCGTTCTTATGGAAGCATTTTTGAGTTTTTTGGGCCTCGGCGTGCCGCCGCCCCACAGCTCATGGGGCTCAATGATCGTCGAAAGTGTTCCCGTAATGGGCCGGCACCCGTTGCAGCTGCTATGGCCGACCTTCCTTCTCGTGGTGACCCTATTGGCCCTGACGACCCTAAGACAGGAAACTGTACCGCCAATTCGTCAGTAAGTTGCAAAATGCTGCCACTAAAACTCTACCCGTGACGCGAATTGGGCCGGCTGCCATCTGGACCGACCGGACTTCGAGCTTTGTAATTTCTTTCTATGAGGAAGGCCATGTGCCCGTCAAAAAGCCTTCGCCATTGCGGGGGCTCAGGCCCTTTTTCATTGCCTTCGACTGCTCTAGATGTAGTAGGAAGCAGCAATTCGTGTCGGTACATCCTCCTTCCCGCAGCAGCTCATCGTTGGCCCACTGGTCTGGAGTGATCACACAAAATTTGTGGCTTTTTAGTGCTTTCAGTCGGGCGCAGGCGGCATCGATTTGTTCCCCAAAAAAACCAATTTCTTGCAAACACTCCCGCAGTTCTTCTTCCGAAAGCCCTTCTATGACAGTCCATATGTCCGTATCGATGACGGGCGGAATGCAGTACCGTTGGGGCCGTCCCTCCTTCGTAACCGGGTCCCAGCGGATGGTTGGGCATCGGTGAGAAAGCGGAAAAGATGTGTCGCTGTCGATGGCGGTGAGCGTTTCCGTCGCTTCATCCCAAAAAACATTGCGGACGTAGCGGTCCGTTTCGCCGCCGATGCAGTCCAAAATTTGCAGCCAGATTTCTTGTCGCCGGAAGGAAGGGCTTTTCCAAAACGCGCTGTTATTCGGGTGTCTGCGAAGATTTTTCCCGGGAACGATTGGCATGGCCAGGCCCACCTTGCCGTTCACTACGGCCGGAATGGCCCGTACCACCAATGGAGGTGCGCCGCGGGTCGCGAGCAGATCACAAAGCGCACCGACGGCCAGATTCGCGACGGCATCCCAGCCATCCTCCCGCCAATTCGATTTTGGCAGCTCCTTAAAAGCCATGCGACCGCCTTTTTGGCCTCGGTAGCTGTATATCTTCGCCTTGTCACCTGACCCCAAAAAATGCAGCCTTCTATCCAGCTCGACATTACCCATCTTTCGCGCCTCGGCGAACAGTAGAAGTGCCTGTATGCTGCGTAGAAGGCTTTTCCGCCCACCCCGGTCTTCCTTTCGCCAGCCGTAGTGGTACGCCCGTCCATTTTTACGCAGCAGTTCTCTCAGCCGATCGGCAATGGCAGCCAGTTCGCCCTCTTCCGTCTGCACCGATTTGAGCAATTCTACATCGCCGTTGAGTTGCCTTTGCTCTTCCTCATCAATGACATCCGGGTGGTTTTGAATCTCCCGCAGGCTTTCTTCCACGAAAGGAAAATCGTAGTTGGTCGCCGACTGAGCAAGCTGTGCCCGCCGAGACCGGGCCCGTCCGGCTAGCAAAAGCGCCGATGCGCCTGTCTTCTTGGGCGCTATTCCATCTGGCGGAGCGATTTCTTCAGCATCAATTCCATCAAGCCGGCTAGGCGCATTCTCGATGAATGGGCGAAGCTGGGGAAAGTCAGCGGAAAGAACACTGCGAACCGTCCCTAGCACGGCATGGCAGCGTAAGGCTGCCGACTTTCGGCGCAATGCGTAAATTTTTCGCAAAAGGCAGCTCAAAAATTTCCTTGTGCCGTAGACCGTTCCGCAAAGAGTGCGACCTCCTGCCGTGCTTTGGCTCTATCGGTTGCTATTTCTTCCGGTCTTTTGCATTCTGCTGCCGGCTTGGGTTTTACACATGTACCGCCGCGGCGGCTATGGCGCCGGATTTCTCCAGCGGCTTGGCATTTTTCCGCGCCTGCCGGACCTTCCCCCGCACCGCCGCCGCCTGTGGATACACGGGGTGAGCGTCGGCGAGATCCAAATGCTGCGGCCGCTCATAGAGAAGCTGCTGGCCGATGAACGCTATGACATCGTTCTCACTTCCACCAGCAGCAGCGGACTCCGGCTGGCCCGCGAACGTTATGACCAAGTCGCGACCGTGCTGGCATTCCCACTCGATTTTTGGCCTTTTTCTCTGCGCGCCTGGAACAGGATCAGACCTACCGTACTCCTGCACGGCGATGGGGAGCTCTGGCCGGAACACATCCACCGGGCCCGCAGCCGTTCCGTGCCGGTCCTCATCGCCAATGGCCGCATTTCAGCGCGCAGCTTTCGGCGACACAGACGTTTTCGGTTTCTCAGCGGCCGACTCTGGAACGCTGTGACGGAGATTTACCCGGACGGACCGGCAAGCGCGGACCGGCTTCTGCGGCTCCATGTCGGAAGGAGAAAAATTTTCCAGCTGGGCAATTTGAAGTGCGACCGGATGCCCTTTCCGCCGCTGGCCCCGAAAGAACGGGAGGACATGCTGCAGGAATTGGGCATCTGCCCTTCGGGACCGGATGGCCGGCCAACGCCCCTACTGATCGGCTGTTCCACCTGGCCCGGCGAAGAAGAATTCCTCTTGGACGTCCTGGAGCGATTGCGGAAATTGAATCCCGCCTGGCGTCTACTGCTGGCACCACGCCACGGCGAACGGCGCGATGAGCTGCAAAAGTTGCTGAAGGACAGAAAATTCAGCTATCACCTGCGCAGCGGCGGACCGGCGGCGGAGGGAAAATCGGTCGTTGTCCTGGACACGGTCGGCGAACTGGCCCAACTAATTCGGGTCGGAACGGTCGCCTTTATCGGAAAAACCTTTCCACCGAACGATGGCGGCCAGTCGCCGCTGGACGCCGTTGCCGCTTCCGTGCCGGCCGTCTGCGGCCCAAACTGCACCAATTTTCGAGACATGGTGGACGGCCTGGTTCGAGAAGGGGCCATGTTCCTAGGAAAAACTGCAAATGAGGTTGCGAATCTGCTCGACGAATTGGCCGCAGCGCCAGAACGACGAAAATCTATGGCCCGGGCCGGCGCCGAATGGCTCCGAAACAATGGCGGCGCGGCCGGCCGCATCTGCGAGCGCATAGAGCTCTTTGCCTTTGGCATAAGGGGCTAAAAGTTTGCCGATGAAAGGGCAAAGGCGCCGCTCAATTCCCGCCGCGCCCAGCCGCGAATGCAAAAGAGCTGAAGAATTTGGGCGCATTCGAGAACGGCACGACCGGTAGACGGGGCAATTTCGTCCGCTGTCTGTGGGCCGCCCTCGGCAAGCCGCTCCCATATAGCCATCTCCTGCGCCGAAAGATTAGGCCGAAAGGCAGTCTCCTGC
>JAIRTQ010000096.1 GCA_031254835.1 Puniceicoccales bacterium
TTAGACCTCGCATCACGTAACCATATTTCTGTGGCGGAGGACAAGCTCCTCTTCTATTTTGCAATGAAAAAAGCGAGGACCTACTTTGTGCTTTCGGACTTCGGCTACCGCTATTTTCGGAACCACGGCGGGATCGCGGTCCGTAGGGATAAGAATACGGATAAAAAGAGGTCCGATGACTTGGCAATCGTACGAAGGGTCATTAGCGCCGACAATGACGGCTGGCCCGACAAGGAGCACTTCTTGCGGCGCATAGCCAAATAGGCAAATCGTTTTCTGCCCTAGGGGGCTTTGCCATCCTGCGCGCCGCGTGATTCTTGCAGGAAGCGGATCACGGCCAGCAGAGATGCTTCTTCTTCGGCCAAAATGTTTTCCGCTTCTGCCGGGTCCGGCAGCGGCTCTCGGGCGCACATGCGCTCAACGGCGGCCGGACCGGCGATCATGGCGTCGATGAGATCTTCGTATTTTCGAAAAGCGGCTTCGTTGGAGTAATTTTCTATGATGTCGGCCCGACCTTCCCGGCCCAGCGCCAGGCGACGATTACGATCTTCCAGCAAATTTGCTACCGCATCGGCCAAGCTATCTAGGTCATTTTTGGGCGTTTGCAGGCAGCCGGCCCGGGTGCTGTCCAGGTAGCCCAGCCGCATGAGTACGACCGGCAGTCCGTGGGCCTTAGCTTCCGTAATGACCATGGGGGCGCCCTCGATGGAAGAGGTCATCATGAGCAGCGCGCCGTCCCGGTAGTAGGGGGCGACGTCGCGGAAGCTGAGCACCTCCACGGAGTCCTGGATTCCCAGCTCCTTAATTCGGTCGATGCAGCGCTCCTGGTACTCCCTATCTTTCCCAACGGCCATGCCGATCATGAGCAGTTTCGCGTCCGGCACCCGCCGCAGCACTTTGACGAAAGCCTCTATGGCCAGATGGGGCCGCTTGGCGTCCTCCGTCCAGCGGCCGACCCAGAGCACGTTTTTGCTGCTCTGATCGGAAGGCACGATATCGGCTGGATCGAAGGTAAGTGGATTATTCAGCACAAGGCAGCGGGGAACGCCATCTTTACGCCACTGGTAGAGATCCACCTGCGAGAGGCAGCTCACGGCGGCGCAGCCGGCGTAGGACAGTTTGCGCCAGAGGATTGTGCCCGGGCTCAGGAAGCAGGAGCGATAGTAAAAATTGTGCTCCTGGAGCAGGATAGGCACGCCCAGAAATTTGAATAGCGGGTAGTTGAACCAGTTCCCGTAGTTGATGCAGATGCAGACATCCATGGGAATTTTCTGGGCCAAACGGTACCAGTCGGCGTTGTAGGCGTGGCCGCTGGCCGGCGGAGAGACCCGCAAAAATTGCACATTCTGGTCGACCGGGTAAGTGACGGGCGCATCGCTATCGATGACGAGAGTAACTCGGTAGCGAGGGTCATGGGCCCAGTGGTTGGCCAGCAAAGACACGACACGCTCCACGCCGCCGACTGCCAAAGTCGGAATCCGCAAAGCGATAGAAATTTTTCCGTCCTCGCTCCGTTTTGCCCTGCGCGGGAACTCCATGCGGTTCGCGGCGGCCGTCGCCCAGGGCGGATTTTGTTCCAGCATGGCCGAAAATATTTCGAACTGCATGTCGTCGGGGAATTTGGCCAAGTAGGTGCGAAATAGCTCCACTCCGCCGGCAAGGGGCAGTCCCGTGATGGGCCGCAGAAAACGCCTCGCTGCCACAGAGCGTAATTTTTGCGCCCATTCGCGATTCGCCGTATCTTGTTCTTGCTCCGAGATAATGGCTGCAGCTTGGGCGGAGTTCAGCACGTAATGCCACCGGTGAGAGCTATCCTCGTTGGTGCGGGCGCAGATGCCGGTCCCCAGATAGTGCCGGTAGCCGACATCTCTGATTCGCACGCATTTGTTCGAATTCCGCCAGGCGTTCCAGAGGATGGGCAGGTCCTCCACGTAGCAGATATTCTTCTTTTCCGCGTAGGGCATGAGCCGCTCCGCCGCATGGCGTATAATTTTCCCGCCATACATCTTATTCCATAGGTACCAGACGCTGTCTTCCTCTATCAGGGCAGGCAGCAGCTCGTCGCCTTCCAGCATGTCCGCCCTGGGCGGGTCGAGCGGCTTGCCCGCCAGAGTCCGTTCATTGCCACGGACATATTCCGTGCAGAAGTGGACGCAATCGGCATTTTTTTCGCGGGCAACGGCCCTGGCCCGACGGCCGATGTCTGGAAATAGCTCGTCGTCGGCATCCAGCCAGAGCACGTACCGCCCCCTCGATGCGGCCATGGCCCGCACGCGGGCGTAGAAGGTGCCCCGATTCCGCTCATTGCGTAAGAGCTTTATGCGACGATCTTTTTTCGCATAGTCGGCCAAAATCCGGGCGGTTCGGTCCGTAGAACCGTCATCCACGCAAATCACTTCGATCCGCTTCAACGTTTGCCCGAGGGCACTGTCCAGGGCCCGCTCCAGGTAGGCCTCGCCGTTGTAGACCGGCATCAGAATGGATACCAATGGTTTGCGGAGGCGAGGGAGCAGGGAGGGGGCCGTAAGGGAAAAAATGGCGACTAAAACACCAAATAGAATGCCTAGCTTCTTGCGGCGCATGATCTTCATTCCGGAGTCTAGAGACAATGGGCCTCCTGTCTATGGAAATGAAATCATTGCGGGCGAAAAGTCCGATAGGCGCCTAGCCGGCCTGGCCAACGGCAAAAAGACGCCGAAGGAAAAGACGATAGGAACGCATTAACTTTTTCAAGCAGTCGCGGCGGTGGCGGCGAACGGATGTGTGAGTTTCCGCTCGATAATTTTCTTCGGCCGGCGGCGTCGGCGGAGCCAAAGCGAGATTGCCGAGAACTATGGGCTGCAAGTCGTCACGGGCCGCGGCCCAGCTCGAGTTGAGGGCATTGGCGATCGCGCAAGTCATTTCCTCGCTAGGCTCAAAAGGAACGTCCGCCACGATGGCGATGACCAAGCCGCGCACACAGCTCCGAAGCGCATCGGTCATTTCGTACGCCTCGTCGCGGAAGAAGGATGTGCCGCCGCAGCGAACGAACGGCAACATTCGCAAAACATGGCTGTCCAACAGTTCCAGGTGCTGCACTGGCCCATCTGGAAGGATCTGGTTCACCACGTCATCCAGAAGGTATCCCAGAGGTCCAGTGACATTCGCTCCATGGCACTTTCATGGCCATTCCCCCGCCCTTATCAAGGATAAATCCCTCTTACTGAAGGCCATCCAAGATTTTGTGAATTCGCAGTTCTTTCTCTTGGCCCGTGTCCAATTGGAAATGCAGCTCCGGAAATCGGCGGAGACGTATCTTTTTGGTTAGCAGTTGCTTTAATTCCTTTTTCTTTTTGGTGAGGAACGCCAGCGCTTCCCGGGCGGTCTTTACGTCGGGCGTGGAAAAATACACCTTCGCGTGGGACATGTCCTCCCCAGTTTCCACCCGCGTGACGGTTAGCAGCGTGCACTCCTGTCGATAGCGGCTGTGCAACAGAGTGCTCAATTCCCGCTGCAAAACGACGCCTAGTCTTATGCCCTTCTCCGACATGGCTTAAAGGCTTGGTCGAATGCGATTCACCTTATAGCACTCGATGACATCTCCCACGTGATAAAGCTCATAGCCGGCAAGAGCTATGCCGCATTCGTAGCCGGCCCGCACCTCGGCCACGTCCTCCTTTTCCCGCCGTAGCGAAC